>JAILIO010000091.1 GCA_024695225.1 Lachnospiraceae bacterium | reverse complement strand
ATGAAGAAGCTCCTGCCATCCTCTCTGGTGATCGAATCCTGAGGGCACTGCCCCTGCCCTGTTCTTAAGTGTCATCTTCTGAGAGGCATTGACCATGCCGGGCTCTTCACTGTTCAAACTTTGAAGGGCATAACCTATGCCTGCATCTTCAGTGTTCATCTTCCGAAAAGCAAAGCCCATACCCGGTTCCCACTCTTTCACGGCTCAGACCACCTATATATAGGGGTACCGAGAAAAAGCAGATCTATATATTGACCTAACCCCCACTCTATGCTACTATTAAATCGTTCGCCGTTTTGGTTTACATAACAACGGAAAGGTTGGCATTTACAGTTTTAAGGAGGGGTTATTTTTATGTATGAAGTCACAAAAAGGGATGGTTCTCCCGCGGCATTTGATATCGAGAAGATCAATCGCGCCATAACCAAAGCCTTCGAAGCAACCGACACGCAGTACACTCCCGGAGTCATAGAACTCCTTTCTCTCAGAGTGACTGCAGATTTCGAGCCCAGGATCAAGGGCGGCATGATCGCGGTTGAAGACATCCAGGACAGCGCAGAGCGGGTTCTCTCGGATGCGGGATACGCCGATGTGGCAAAAGCTTATATTCTCTACAGAAAATCTCGTGAGCAGGTCAGGAATGTCAGCTCATCTGTCCTTGATTACAAAAAGATCGTGGACAACTATCTCGATGTAGCGGACTGGAGGGTGAAAGAGAATTCCACCGTCACCTACTCTGTAGGAGGTCTGATCCTGTCAAACAGCGGTGCCATCACAGCCAACTACTGGCTCACCGAGGTCTATGACAAAGAGATCGCTGAGGCGCACAGGAACGCTTCCATACATATCCACGACCTTTCCATGCTTACCGGATACTGCGCGGGATGGTCACTGAGGCAGCTTATCCAGGAAGGACTGGGAGGGATCCCCGGGAAGATCACATCAGCTCCAGCAAGACATCTTTCCTCTCTGTGCAATCAGATGGTGAACTTCCTGGGCATCATGCAGAACGAATGGGCAGGGGCCCAGGCATTCTCGTCCTTTGACACCTACCTGGCTCCCTTCGTGAAGGTAGACAACCTCACCTACGAGCAGACCAAGAAATGCATAGAAAGCTTTATTTACGGGGTAAATACTCCTTCCAGATGGGGCACCCAGGCGCCTTTCACAAATATCACCCTGGACTGGACCGTTCCCGCGGACCTTGCAGAGCAGGATGCCATAGTGGGCGGCGAACCCCAGGATTTCAAATACAAAGACTGCAAGGCCGAGATGGACATGATAAACAAGGCCTTCATTGAGATCATGATTGAAGGGGACGCAGAGGGAAGAGGTTTCCAGTACCCCATCCCCACCTATTCCATCACAAAGAATTTCGACTGGTCAGACACCGAGAACAACAGGCTTCTCTTCGAGATGACCAGCAAGTACGGGACCCCTTATTTCTCAAACTATATCAACAGCGATATGGAGCCTTCGGACGTCCGCAGCATGTGCTGCCGTCTCCGTCTGGACCTGAGGGAACTGAGGAAAAAGAGCGGAGGTTTCTTCGGAAGCGGAGAATCCACCGGTTCCATCGGCGTTGTCACCATAAATCTTCCCCAGCTGGCATACCTCTCAAAATCGGAGGATGAATTCTACAGAAGGCTGGATCACATGATGGACATCGCAGCCAGGTCTCTGTCCGTGAAGCGCACTGTCATTACAAAGCTTCTGGACGCAGGGCTTTATCCCTACACAAAGCGCTACCTGGGATCCTTCGACAATCATTTCTCCACCATCGGTCTGGTGGGGATGAATGAGGCCTGCAGGAACGCAAAGTGGATCAGATGCGATCTGACCATGAACGACGCCCAGGACTTCTCGGAATATGTGCTGAACCACATGAGGAACAGGCTTCCCCTCTATCAGGAGAAATACGGATGTCTCTTCAATCTGGAGGCAACCCCTGCGGAAAGCACAGCCTTCAGACTTGCAAAGCATGACACCGAAAATTATCCCGGCATACTCACCGCCTCAGACGGGGACGGTACACCCTATTACACGAATTCATCCCATCTTCCCGTGGGATACACAGAGGATATCTTCTCTGCCCTGGATATACAGGACAGACTGCAGACTCTGTACACCAGCGGCACTGTATTCCATGCCTTCCTTGGGGAGAAGCTCCCCGACTGGAAGAGCGCAGCTTCACTGGTGCGGACAATTGCGGAGAACTACAAGCTCCCCTATTACACCCTGTCTCCCACCTATTCGGTGTGCAGGACCCACGGCTATATTCAGGGAGAAGAGTACACATGTCCCATATGCGGGAAGAAAACGGAGGTTTACTCCAGGATCACAGGATATTACAGGCCTGTGCAGAACTGGAATGAAGGAAAGCTTGAGGAATTCAGGCACAGAAAAGTCTACCGCATAAGACCTGCTTCAGGGGCGGAAGAGACTGCACATACAGAAGAGACTGCAGTGGAGACAGCTGTTGCAAAGGCACCTGCAGAGAAGCTCTCCATAGCAGGAAAGGCTTCATCTGTTTCAGAACAGCCTATGCTGCTCTTCACCACCCCCACCTGCACCAAGTGCAAGATGGCCGCGCAGCTGCTCAAGAAGGCAAACATTCCCTTCAGGACCGTCATGGCAGGAAATGATGAAGCAGATGCCCTTATCAGATCCTACAACATAGAAGCTGTTCCGGCCCTGGCCGGGATAATAGACGGAGAGACACAGGTTTTAAGCGACCTTCCCGCCATCTCCGCATTCATAAAGAACGTGTCACTGCTTCAGAAGGAAGCGTGATCAAAGGCCTCTCAGCTTGACTGAGGGCACATAGACCCGGGCGGTTGCCAGAGCTTCGTTCATTTCCTCATCGGAAAAGCCTCTGACACCCGCCCCTTTTATAAGGTTTCCCGAATCTATGAATTTCTGAAGGTAATAAGCGCTTGCCCCGCCGATCAGTCTCCCTATGGGTTCAAAATCCGACAGTTCATGAAAGGGATGGGCAAGGGTAGTCCTGAATTCATGCTCCACTCCGGATCTAACAAGGATCTGTACGGATCTCATCACAGGAGCTATATCAAAGTCAGAGATTCCCACAGTCATTGGGTATTTCAGCGGCTGGTTCTTTATATCCATGGCGATGTAGTCAACTGTCCCGGAATCTATCACCTCTGAAAGCCGGTCGGGGAAGCAGCCGTTGGTATCCAGCTTGACTTTGTAGCCCATATCCTTCGCCCTACGCAGTATATGAATGACCTCCCGGGGATCGTTTCTCAAAGGTTCCCCGCCGGTGACGCACACTGCGTCCAAAAGGCCCCTTCTCTTTTCGAGAAAAGAAAAGACCGTTTCCATTTGGGTCAGGCTGTCCTCTTCACCCCCAAGCACCAGTCCCGCATTGTGGCAAAAGGGACATCTGAGATTGCAGCCCGGCAGGAACACCGTGGCAGCCTTGAGCCCCGGGTAATCCACGAGGGACAGCTTCTGCAGTCCCGCTGCCGTGATCTTCATCTTTGCATTATCCATATCTGCCCTCCATGATCCTGCGATTCCTTCGAAAATGCCACTTCCTCCGGTCATTCTGTCATAGCTTCAGGGGCTTCCCTATGTTGCAACAGAAGAGCCGAAATACTATAATAAAATAGTTGTTTTACAGACTGACTCATATAAAAAGGAGGTTTTTATGAGCGAAAATTCTATCCTGGCCCTGCTCGGACTCGGAGTAGGCACCTTACTGCTCTCAGGCCTTGTGCTCTATATCCTGTATGTGGTTGCCATGTTCATGATATTCTCAAAGGCCGGAGTTGCGGGCTGGAAATCCATTATCCCCTTCTACAATGTATACACACAGTTTAAATTTACCTGGAATACAAAGATGTTCTGGATATTTATTGGCCTTTCTTTCCTCAGCGGGATCATGAGCTCTTTAGGGAATGAAGATTCCGGATCCACTGTGTTTAAACTGTTGGGAGCCTTATGTTCCCTGGCAGTCACAGTTATCTACATCCTTGAAAGCTACATGCTGGCCAGGGCTTTTGGGCATGGCATCCCCTTCACCTTAGGCCTTATCTTCTTCTACAACATATTCACCCTTATCCTGGGATTTGGCAGTTCCACTTACAGGGGAAACCCCTCAACGCCCTCGGGATCATTCTGAACAAATAAAAGCCTGTCCGGTTTCCGTCATCCGGACCGGCTTATTTTTATTTCCTGTGTCACTCCTGTCCGGAGGGGCCGGTGGCGTTAAACTGCCTGAGTATCTCATTTATGCACACATAAGCTATCTCATTGTACATTTTCTCAACACTTTCACCCGGTTTTTTCATTTTGTGCGGGTTCTTGAAATACTCTGAGGCTTCTGCCACCCGGCTTGTGGAATACTCTGTCCCTGAAAGGATGAATCTGATGGTCCCTGTGGACCTTTCGAACTTCACGGAGATCCCGCTGTCGTCATCAGATTTTTTCCCACCTTCCCCGTAGACTGACTTTGCCAGCGCATCTATAAGTTCCGATCTCTTTCTGTCATCCATAACCTTTAACCCCCTTGCCGCCGGTTATCAAATGAATTCTCCCGGCTGCATATTTTTTATTTTTGATAATAATAGCACAATCCTGCGGAATTTTATATTTTTTATCCATAAACCCCCATTTTTCTGAAAGACGTTTCGTATCTTTAAGTGAAGGCAGATATACAACTTTAAAAAATGTCCATCATGTTGTAATATACTTGCTGTACCTACTACCGACATTGAAAGACAGCAGATGGACATAAATGACAAAAACAAATTTCTGGAGGAAAACCAGGAACATATTATAAGGCTTGCGTCCCGGATCACAGGAAAGCCGGTCACGAAAAGTGACGACGAGTGGAGCATCGCATTGTCAGCTGTGTCAAAAGCGCTGGACAGCCACTCCGAGGAGAGAGGTCCCTTCTGGCCGTACGCTTCCGTGGTCATGAAGAACGCCCTGACGGATCTGTACCGTTCAAACACGAAAGGGCGGATGGAAATGCCGGTACAGCCCGGTGCTTTCGACGGAGAACTGGACGACACCGAGGGCAACCTTTCGGATCAGATGGATGTACAGGGCAGGGCTTCGGTGACATTTGACAACAGCCTTGCATTGGAGATAGAGGCAGCTCAGAAAGAGTTCAAGGATTACGGGTTTTCATTTTTCGACCTGGCGGATTCTTCTCCGAAGTCCCAAAAAACCAGGGCGGGCTGCGCAAATGTACTGAGGGCGCTGTTCACCCCGCCTCCTCTGGACGGAGAACTTGTCAGGGGCAGAAAGCTTCCGGTGAGGGAACTGGTGAAAAGATCCGGGGAGAAGCAGAAGCTTTTGGAGCGGCACAGGAACTATCTGGTGGCCGCCGCCCTGATACTGAGAGCCGATGAGTATCCTGCTCTCTCGGAATACTTTGAATACACCGGGATCAGACCCGGAGGAAAACTGAACAAACGGTAAGCGCATATGTGATATGAGCAAGCACAAACCGAAAAATATCACATAATAAGCGCATATATTAAGTGAATAGTATCACATAACAGGCGCATATATTAACCGAAAAGCATCACTTAATAAGCGCATACGTAACACGAAAAACATCACTTAATAAGCGCATATATAACACGAAAAGATCATCTGACACGGACCGGAGAACCCGGCGGAAAGGAAAGACGCTGTAAATGAAAGCTGTAGTTGTGGAATTGAGAGACGGAAAGGCTGCCATACTCGACAGGTCGGGCATGGTGTCCATAATCCCCGACTCCTCGTACAGGGTGGGGGACGTACTGGATACGTCCGCACTTTCCACAGTTCTCTCTGCAGAGGAAAGGACGGAAGAAAAACCCGCTCCCGCGAGAATTCTCCGCGCAGCGTCTTTATTTGTGCAGAGGCATCAGTCCGCCGCCGCAGCTGTCCTTATTTCCATAGGACTCCTGGGGGCCGGAGGGGTGGCCGTAGCTGCCCCCTGCTCAAGAGTGACACTGGATGTCAACCCTTCCGTGGAATACGATCTCAATGTCTTCGACCGGGTCACCTCTCTGAAAGCCTTTAACGATGAGGGAAGCGAGATCACAGCGGAGACCGGGTCAGGAGTGAGGGGAAAGACCATCGACACAGCCATGATGATGACCCTTGATTCCATGAGGGATCTGGGGTACATAAGCACTGTGGACACAGACGCCATATACACCGTGGAGAGCAGATTTTCAAAAGAGGACACCCTGGTGACGGATGTGGATGTGGCGGTCAGCAGCTGGAACAGATCCCAGGATTCCGAAGTGTCCGTGAAGGCGGTTCGCATAGAGGTATCCGATGAAGTGCGAAAGGAAGCGAAGGAGAGGCGCTTGAGCCCCGGGAAGCTTGCTCTCATAAGGGAGCTTGAAAGCGTTTCAGATTCATCCGACGTAAATGAGGACGAGCTTCTCACAAAACCTGTCTCTGAGATCAGGAAAGCCATGGATGGCAGCGCATCCCCCGAGGGCACAGGATCCGGATCCCAGGGCGAGAAAGAGAATGTTTCCCCTGCAGAAACCGGCGAGAAACCCACAGATGAGCCGAAAACAGAAGGTCCTTCATCAAAGGACGGCAAGACATCAGAGCCCTCGTCAGGTGAGCAGAATACCGCCCCTGCAGAAAAGGATAACAACAAAAGATCAGACACAGGATCTCACGGATCTGCAAATGAAACGCCTGCAAGCACCGGAAATCAATCTGCAGCCCCCGCCTCTCCTCAGCAGGGTTCCGGACAGGGAACAGGCGGTACAGCAGGCGGTTCGGAGAATGGTTCCGGGAATGCTCCGGAAACCTCTGCGGGAAGCGGCGCAGGACCGGCTCCCTCAGATTCACAGAACGGATCCGGAAGCACTTCGCCGGAAGCACCGCAGGCAGCTCCCGGGGGCAGCCAGACTCCGTCTCCTGAAGTGACACCGGCTCAGCCTCCCGCGGAAACACCTGCCCAGCCCCCGGCGGAAAACCCGGGGAACGGCGGTTCCCCCGAAAGCGGTGGACAATCCGGGGAAAATCCCGAAGCCTTAAGTGAGAGCGGAGCATCAGACCAGGGGCAGCCATCCGGTCAGGGTGGTGAACCTCCTCAGGGAGCCCCTCCGGAAGGAAACTCCGGCAGCCCAGGTGGCCCCGGAGGCCCGGGAAACCCTCCCCGCTGAGTCCTTTACACAAAAAAATAAAAAAGGACTGTTCATCCCGAACAGCCCTTTTTGTTTTACATGTATGCAGTTGCTGTCTCAGCCCTTCTTAAGCCTCTCCACAGCTTTTTCCGCATTCTCCCTGGTGCCGAAGGCCGTAAGCCTGAAATAGTGCTCTCCTGAAGGTCCGAAACCGGATCCGGGAGTGCCCACTATCCTGTACTCGTTCAAAAGCTTTTCAAAGAAATCCCAGCTGGTCATGTCATTTGGAGTCCTGAGCCAGATATAAGGGGAGTTCACGCCGCCGTACACCTCGTATCCCGCAGCCTTAAGGCCGTCATAGATGATCCTTGCATTTCCCAGATAAAAGTCCACAAGAGCCTTTGTCTCCTTCTTTCCCTCAGGGGAGAACACAGCCTCACCTGCCCTCTGCTGGATGTAGGGCGCGCCGTTATATTTTGTCCCGTGGCGCCTGGCCCAGAGGGGATTCAGCTTCACTCCCGATATCTCCAGATCCTGGGGCACCACCGTAAATCCCAGCCTGACGCCGGTGAATCCCGCGTTCTTTGAGAAGGATCTGAATTCCACAGCGCACTTCTTCGCCCCTTCTATCTCGTAGATGCTGCGGGGGATCCCATCCTCTGTTATATAAGCCTCGTATGCCGCGTCAAACAATATCACGCTGTTGTGCTCCAGGGCAAAATCCACCCATTTCTTCAGTTCTGCCTTGTTAAGGGCTGTACCTGTAGGGTTGTTGGGGCTGCAGAGGTAAATGATGTCCGGCACTTTTTCAGGAAGTTCAGGTGAGAAACCGTTTTCCCTGGTGCAGGGCATATACACTATCCTGTCCCATCTGTCGTTCTTTTCATCAAAGCTGCCTGAGCGCCCCGCCATCACATTGGAATCCGCATAGACGGGATATACCGGGTCGCATATGGCCACTATAGAATCTTCGGAAAATATCTCCTGTATGTTTCCCGTATCCGACTTCGCCCCGTCGGACACAAATATCTCTCCGGGGTCTATATCGCAGCCTCTCTCCTTGTACTCATCAGCGATAGCCTTTCTCAGGAAATCATAACCCAGATCCGGGGCATATCCTCTGAAGGTCTCGCTGTTTCCCATCTCATCCACCGCGCTGTGCAGGGCCTTCAGCACTGCAGGGGTCAGGGGCTTTGTCACATCCCCTATGCCCAGACGGATGATCTCCTTTGCCTCCTCCGGATGAGAATTCTGATATTCACTGACCTTCTTTGCAATGGTGCTGAAAAGATAACTGCCCCGAAGCTTCAGATAGTTTTCATTTACTTTTGCCATAATCTCTCTTCCCTTTCTGACCTGTCGATCAAAAGCCTGTGTAAATAACTGCCAGTCAACCTTTCAAAGACCTGTCTATGAGTCCCAGGGTCTCATCTCTGCCGTCTCCCGTCAGGGAGGAATACATTATCAGGTTTTCGGGTTTCATACCCATGGTCTTTATAAACTCTTTTTTGGATCTTTCGAATTCTGAACGGTTCAGCTTGTCGCTTTTGGTGGCGATGACACAGGGTTCATAGCCATTGCTGCAGACCCATTCATACATCTGTATGTCATTCTTGCCCGGTGTGTGGCGGGAATCCATCAAAAGCAGGATCAGACAGATCCTGTCTGTGGTCTTCAGATATTCGTCCGCTATCTTTCCCAACAGGGACTTGTCCTTCCTGCCAACGGACGCATAGCCGTAACCCGGCAGATCCACAAAGAAAAACGAACCGTTCACAAGGTAATAATTGACGGTCCTGGTCTTCCCGGGAGTTTGGCTGGTGCGGGCGAGGGACTTCCTGTTCAGCAGGCTGTTTATCAGACTGGATTTGCCCACATTGCTCTTTCCCGCAAATACTATCTCCGGGCGGTCATGCTGCTTTAAAGCATTGCCGTCACCGGTGACCTTATAGAGTTCTGCAGTCTTTACCGTAAGCATTCTTTGAGCACTTCAGACATGTTCTTCACATAGATGATATCCATCTTGCCGATGATCTCAGATGATATCTCGTCCATATCCTTGCGGTTTTCGTCGGGCACCAGCACCCTGCCGACGCCGGCTCTGTTGGCGGCCAGGAGTTTTTCCTTAAGTCCTCCTATGGGAAGGACCTTGCCTCTGAGTGTGATCTCACCGGTCATTGCGGTATCGCTTCTGACTGCCCTTCCGGAAAATACGGACATAAGAGCGCATGCCATCGTGATGCCGGCAGACGGGCCGTCTTTGGGGACTGCCCCCTCAGGGATATGCAGATGCACGTCATTCTTCTTGAACACAGCGGGGGAAACACCGTAGGAGGAAGCCTCCGATCTGACCCAGCTGAGGGCAGTCCTGGCGGATTCCTTCATAACATCCCCCATCTGTCCCGTGAG
>JAILIO010000224.1 GCA_024695225.1 Lachnospiraceae bacterium | reverse complement strand
GACCACCGATATCGACACTTGTTCCGTACGCGACGCTCTGCCGGGCTGCCCCCGGAGGCATATTTTAGCCCTCGGGGGGCAACTTTCCGAAGAATGACGCGAATGAATCGAGGGGGATGGGTGCCCCCGGAGGCACATTTTAGCCCTCAGGGGGGAACTTTCCGAAGAATGACGCGAATGATTCGAAGGGGATGGGTGCCCCCGGAGGCACATTTTAGCCCTCAGGGGGCAACTTTCTGAAGATCGACAATAATGACTCGCTGTGAAAAGGACGATAACCCCGCCCTAATTTTGAAATGAGCCCCTAACCCCGTCCCTGGGGGTCAAACCTCGCCCTCTTGTAAAACAGGGAGTCTTTTTGTAATATACTTGATGTGTAACGTACAACCTGCTGTGCAGGGATTTCCTCCGGATACGTTTTATGGAAACAGGGATAATGGCTTGAAGGTGAACGGTTTTTAGAATTCCCAGATCCAACGTCATGTGTTTCGAGAATCCGAGCTTTATCGACAAAAACTGATTTCCCTGTTTATATGTTGATCACAAACATAGCCGGTGCGATCTTAACGGGGCCTATTGCCGGGGATCTTGGCGGCAAGGATGATATTTCCGGATTCCCGGTTTAATGCAGTTGTGGAGAGTGATGCCGGAAGAATAGAATAGTAAATGTATGAGAGTGATGCCGGAAGAATAGAATAGTAAATGGATGAGAGTAATACCGAAAGAAGGGGAAAGTAAATGAAGGAAAAGATCGTTATTGTTCACTGCGCATCTACAGGGGTCAATTATATTGACGATATCATCAGCCGCGGTTATGAACCGGTGATCGTCAAAGTAGATTACGCCGGCACCGAGGAAGAAAAAGCGCTGACTGCCTCACAGGATAAGGCAGATGCTAAACGCTTCAAAAATATAAAGGTTATACAATATGATCCTGATTATCAGGTGATCCTGAAGCAAGTCAGGGAGTTGTCTCCAAAGCTGATCCTGGCAGGGTCTGAATTTGGTGTTGAACTTGCACTGCATCTTTCAAATGATCTGGGTTTACCAAGCAATCCCGAGAAAGTACTTCGGGCCATGACACATAAAGATGCCATGCATGAAGCTCTTAAGCGTTACGGGATAAGGTACATCAGGGGCCAGGTCGTTTCGACGGTTGATGAAGCTATAGAGTTCTATGAAACCCTTGGTTCAGAACGAGTTGTCGTTAAGCGTACACGTGGATTCGGGACTCAGGGAGTGCTGTTTTGCGATAACCGCGAGGAATTTATTTCCACGATAAATAAGGAACTTTCGCAGCAGTCGACTATGGACTCGGAGCCCATAGATGTCATGGTGCAGGAACGCATAGAAGGCAATGAGTATATTGTGAACACTGTTACCTGTCAGGGTGAACACTATTTGACATCTATGTGGAAATATCACAAGGTCCTTCTTTCTAATGGAACAAACGCTTATTCTTCTATGGAAAATATCACGCATATGGAGATAGGTTATACCGGGATGGTCAACTATGCATTTGAGGTTTTAAATGCTATTGGCATAGAATGCGGTCCCGTACATGCAGAATTTATGATCGATGAAAAAGGCCCGGTATTGATCGAGATAAACTGCCGTCCCATGGGCGGGGCATTTGACAGAAAATTCCTCGAGAAACTGTATGGACATCATGAAACCGATGTTATACTTGATTCATTTCTCAATCCCGATGCCTTCAGAAAAGTCCGGAGAAAGATCTATGAGCCCATACGTAAAGGGTGTCTGAAGATATTTATTTTCAAAGAGGACATGAGGGCTGATTCGGCGCCGGTGGTTTCTCTGTGTCAAAGGCTTAAAAGCTATCACAGCAGTATATTTGACCGGGTCGGAAGAGATCCTGTTATGAAAAAAACAAATAATCTGGAGACTAATGGAGGCTATGTTTATCTGGTGCACGATGACGAACGGGTTCTCGACAGGGATAAAGACCTTTTGCATCGCCTTGAGATGGATTTCCCGAAACTTCTGTTTCAGGATGCAACAGAGATAAACGAAGTGAAGGACGTAAATAAGGACATAGCTGCGATAATCAATTCAAGGCCCTGCCGCGGAAACACGCTGATCGTGAGTGACATGGAAGATGCCTGTCATTTATCAGAGACTCTTTATGCTACCGTGGTATCACCAAATGAAATACTTGAGGCTTATGACAGTTACGAACAGGTCATCCTCGATATTTCAAAAAAAGAGAGTTTTATGGATCTGGAGATCCTGTTCCGGCAGATAATGGAAGCAATCTCCAGAATCCGGCCGTCAGGACGAGTATTGATCCCGGAGAGCACTTATTTGCATATGCCCTATGGTTCATCAGGGATGGAGGCGCTGTTGACAGTGGCCGGGCTCAGGATCGAGGTGCCGGACAGCAGCACAGACAGGGTTCTTGTGGGGAAGGTTTGATGGTGTTTGTGGGTGTGTGAGCCGATGAGGGGAGCATCCACGAAACTTAAGCAGGTAGCGGGGAAGGTTTGATGGTGTTTGTGGGTGGATGAGTGTGCCGGATCATAACGATTATCCCAGGACGGGGAGCCTTTTAAAGAGAAAATTTGCATCGTATCTGCTTCCGACAACTTTGACCATGGCAGCGCTGTCCCTGAATGAATTTGTGGATAGCATGATAGTAGCACATCTGTTGGGCTCCCATGCCATGGCGGTAGTAAATCTCGGCATGCCGGTAATGCTGATCACTGCTTGTTTCTATACACTTTTTGGAAACGGCGGCGCCACAGAATTTGCCAGGGCCCTCGGCGAGAGAAACAGAAAGTATGCGGGAACATGCTTCCGTGTATCAATTCTTTCGGCTGTGGTTATGGGCGTTTTGGTCATGCTGGCAGGGCTGATCTTTTATTATCCTTTGAGTCATTTCCTTTGCCGGGAACCCGGGCTGCAGGCTGATTTTGAAAGATATATGCGTCCTGTCATGATATCGGCTCCGGTGATCATGACCACACTGACATTTCTGGAATTCCTCCCGCCCTGCGGAATCCCGGCCTATGCTACAGCTGTTAACATCATTGCAAATGTGGTCAATCTCCTGATGGATGTGGTCTATATCCGGGTATTTCACATGGGAGTTGAGGGGGCTTCATACGCAACCCTTACAGGATATGTCGTGGGACTGATCCCGGTGTTCTGGGTCTTGGCGAAACACAAAATAGAGATTCCCAAAGGTAAGTGGTTTGAAATAAATGCGTTAAAGAACATTATCGTGACCGGCTTGCCTTCATCATTGGTGCAGCTGGGATTTACACTGAAAATCGGATACAGCAATATGATGGCGACAGTTCTTGGCGGAACTGCAGGGATCATTGCCTTTTCACTGTGTATACAATCGATTTCCGTTGTGTCCGTATTTCTTTTGGGGGCGGCTGAAGCCGCGACACCCTTGATCGCTGTGCTTCATGGACAGAAGGATCATTTTGGTGAGACGACTGTACTCAGATCTGCTATGTGGGTGACAACGGTTTCAATGGTGGTCTCTACTGTTATTTTCGAGTTATTTCCACGGCAGACGGCAACCATATATAATATTACTGAACCGGCACAGCTTGATCTTTCAGTAAATGCACTTCGCATATTTGTTATTTCATTTGTCTTCCGAGGGATATGCATTGTGTTCATGCGATATATGCAGGCTATAGGGTATCATTTATTTGCCATGTTCATAAGCCTTTTTGATGGATGTATCGGTATTATTCCCATCAGCTGGATATGTATCCGCCTGTTGGGGATCGACGGAGTCTGGGCAGCTTATCCTTTGACCGCAGTTATATTGCTTGTCATCGTGTTGATCCACAATGTGATCGT
>JAILIO010000128.1 GCA_024695225.1 Lachnospiraceae bacterium | reverse complement strand
TATCGGAAGTAATCCAATCGCACAAGTATAAACATGTAATAATTCTATTATATTTTGCAGTCAGCTGTAATATCGAACGCCCCGGTCCAAAGACAGTTTCCTTGAACCGGGGCGATAGGTGATCGCTATATATCAATATGTTTGTTTATATCATCTCATGCATGGAATGCTCCAGAGCGTCACAGATGGTCTCTACCACCATATCAGAGCGCTCCTGCACCTCCTTCGGCGCATATGGAAACGTATATGAGACATCACTGGCCTCCAGAAGCGGAAGGTCATTGATCGAGTCACCGATCCCATACAGCCTGCAGCTGCCCCATTTCTCTTTCATAAACGATTTCAGGTATTCTACACCCTTTCCCTTGGAACAGCCTCTGGGCGCAATGTCGATCTCCTGGACATTCTGAAAGGCTTCCACTGCATCCCCATAGAGCCGGTTGACATAGGCGCTGACATCTCTGGCTTCTTCCTGACTCTCTGTATGGATGCTGACCTGATGGATCAGGCCTTTCGGGGCGTCATCCACTCCGGTGATGACATAATATTTCCCGGGATAATCCATCTTTGCAAATACGCAGATGTCTCCCTCCACATCGAGAGTCAGACGATAGCCCTTTGGATTCATCTCCCGCACGATCGCATCAGCGACCTCCCGTGATACTCCCTTTTTCAGGATCGGCTGAAAATTACTGTCAACAATATTAGCCCCGCTGCTGGTGATATAGAAATCAGGGCGGATGATCCCGCCGATAAAGGGCGTCAGTCCTCCCACCTGCCTGCCGGTGCACAGTCCGAACAGATGGCCTGCTGCCTGATATTCTTTTACTTTTGCCACATTCTCCGGCGGCAGCTTTCGGTCCTCAGCGGCCTTATAGAAATACAGTGTCCCGTCAAAATCGCTTGCAAATACCTTTTTCATGTGAGCCCCTCCGCAAAGTTTTCCTTCAAACCACAAAATCATCCTTTACAGAAGGCGCATACTGCCATAACCGCACATCTGCATGTCCATCCAATGTATATCCATCTTCCTGTTCCGTCGGATATACATGTGCCGTAAATGTCTCTTCCCCGTCATTGACAAACAGTTCGACACTGCTGTGATCGATAAAGATCCCGATCCTGGACAACGGTGTCTCCAGCGGCATATCCAGGCGCTCACCGACCGATTCATTAAAGCGCAGTTTCATACCGGTCTTATCTACCGTCATAGTCTGAGAAGCCTTATCATAACAGATCGAAAAACCGCCGCTTCCGTCCGGCCGGGTGAACAGTCTGAGCTTCAGATCAGATCCGTCAGACAGGATCTGCATCTCTCCTGCTTTCGGCAGCTTTCCTTCCGGCTTCCATTCCTTCTCCCTGAGATCATATACTGCACTCACCGGAACCTGATACAGATGCCCGTCACGGATCCGAAGTTCCCGGGCCAGCGTCATGCTACCCTCCCAGTCCTCTTCTGCACTGGCATAATGGTTATCCGGCAGGCCGATCCAGGAGATCAGGATCCCCTTGTCAGGATCTCCTACATTGGCAGCGCCCTGCGCCGCATAAAAATCAAACCCGTAATCCAGATACCGGTATTTCCCATCGGGCGTAAAGGTCAGCGTATCATAGTCCATATTCCCGATAAAATACACATTGTGATTGGTACTTTCTGCACGTCCGGGCAGTTTTGTATACTGCGGTGAGAAGATCAGCAGATCCTTTCCACTGATATTCACAATATAGGGGCACTCCCACATCCCGCCAAAATCCTCATAACCGACGACATGAAGCCGCCCCTCATATTTCCAGCCTTCAAACAGCTGTTCCGAAGAATACACCTGTGCCGATCCCTTCTGATCCAGAGTCTGGGCACCGATAAAGATGTAATAGCGCTTCTTCTCTTCATTCCAGACGATCTTGGGATCTCTCTGATGTTCCGAATAATCATCCCTCGGTCCAAACAGCGGTTTCTCTCTCTTGACAGGTTTGCCATCGGCTCCGAGCCTGGCCGCGCAGGTATAAGGGGTCCTGGTCCAGTCATCATCTCTATGATTGCCGGTATAGAAAAAGAACAGATCCTCGCCATCCGAAATGGCCGAGCCGGAATGTGTTCCTCTGTTGTCATAATAAGTATCCGGTGCAAGTCCTACACCTTCATTCTTCCAATGTACAAGATCCGGACTGGTCACATGATACCAGTACTTCAGACCATGCACCGCCCCCCATGGGCACCACTGATAGAACAGATGCCATACCCCCTTGTGATATGCGAATCCGTTCGGATCACTGGACAAACCTGTTACAGGCTGAACATGATAGGTCTGTCTCCATACGGACCGACTGATCCTCTCATGCAGATCTGATATCTGTCCGGGGGTTTTGAGTACCTGATACCGTTCCTCTCTGGTCCATTCTCTCATTGCTTTCCGCCTCCTTGAAGTCGCCATGTCTCCGGTTATTCTGCAAAAACTCCTGTTTACCGTGTAACAGTACCTGTTTGCCACATGGGCTGCGTCTGCCTGCCATATGGCTGTGCCTGTTTTCCATATGCCTGCTTCTCCTGCCTGCAGGGCACATCCTCCATTATAGTAACAGTTTATGCATGTTCATACAAACAAAAAGTTTTAATGGATCCTGTTCAATAGCGAACGGAAAAGCTTCTCTCATTTTCTACCGGCTCCAGATTCCTGTATCCGATCTCCTCGATCCGGATAAAACGGTCCTGCTGCAGTCCATCTATCACCAGGTCAAAATCTTCCACTCTTCTTCCCTGAAGAGCAAGGGTCACACTCCCGTCATATTCATTTCGTACCCATCCTGTAAGCCCGTAGGCGCGGGCCAGATGTTTTACCGTATAGCGCAGCCCCACGCCCTGTACTCTTCCGAATATATTGTATTCTCTGCGATAATAGGTCATAAAGGTCTCCGTTTCCTTTCATCGGATCAGTTGTGACGCGCACTCGCGGCATCCAGCCGGAGGCTCCAAACTTTGTCACGGGTTTGAAGTATTATATTCAGGGTAAAATAAAAAGGCCCTGATCTCTGAGGGCCTGTGCGGCAGCAAGGTTCCCCTCCTGTCGCTTAGATACGAAAAGTTGGTTCATCACGCAATATCCCTTTGCGAAATATCACGTGTTTCTCCTGCGTTTCATCCTGTACATCTTTGAGTCTGCTTCCAGGATCATGCTCCTTAATGTCTCCATTGACTCCGCTTTTCCCTCAGCAATGCCATAACTGCAGTGGATCGGAGTGTCTGTATTCAGACCCTCGATCTCCAACAG
>JAILIO010000082.1 GCA_024695225.1 Lachnospiraceae bacterium | reverse complement strand
CAGGTTTTGATGAGTCTTATATAAGGGATGCCCAGCGCATGTCCGGAAACAGGATAGCCCATCTGGAAAAGACAGACGGGTCCGCTTCCTGACCGGGAGAGGCAGAGCACTCCCGATAATGAACACCCGTAATGACAATGAACACCCGTAATGACAATGAACACCCGTAAGGATAATGAACGCTCGTAAGGATAATGAATGCCTGCAAGGATAATGAATACCTGCAAGGATAATGAATGCCCGAAAGGATAATGAATGCCCGAAAGGATAATGAATGCCCGAAAGGATAATGAATGCCCGAAAGGATAATGAATGGAAAACGATTTTAAATATATAATACAGGATTTCGACGGTGTTTATATTGGCGCCAAATACACCTTTGACGAACTGGTGAACGGAGAGGATGTGCCTCCGAAACTGCAGGGGATTGTATACAGACATCTGATGGGTGAGCTGGAGCCTGAGACCACATTGGAGAGCCAGCTCTATTACCTCACATCTGAGGATCCTGCCTTCAAGGCATACAAAAGGCTCAGGGCCAAGGTCAAATATACCCAGAAGCGAAAGAATGACGATTCCCGTCTGGATTCCAGGGATATGAAGATAGCAAAATTTGTTGAGATACCCATAGACAGGAAAAAAGAACTGGGAATAGTCATAAGGGAACTGGAAATATCCAAACTGGGACTTATGAGTTTCGGAGTCTGAGATCACGCAGCACCGTATATATTCAAAAAACTGCATATACTGCTGTGGTAAATTAAAACACAGCGTTTAAATATTCATTACAGAAAGGATATAGCATGAAAAAGGTGGAGGATCTGGAGCAGTATATAGTCAGGGAACACAGGTATATAGAGGATCTCAGATCCGATTCATACCTGCTCACCCACAGGAAGAGCGGAGCCAGGATAGCGCTCCTGTCAAATGATGACGACAACAAGGTGTTTTATGTGGGATTCAGGACCCCTCCCACGGATTCCACAGGCGTCGCCCATATAGTGGAGCACACCGTGCTCTGCGGTTCGGACAAATATCCCATAAAAGATCCTTTTCTTGAACTGGCCAAGGGTTCCCTGAACACATTCCTGAATGCCATGACTTATCCGGACAAGACAGTATATCCGGTGGCTGATATGAATGATGTGGATTTCCGGAATCTGATGGATGTTTATCTGGATGCGGTATTTCACCCCAATATATATAAGAATATAAACATATTCCGCCAGGAGGGCTGGCACTACGAGAGCGAGGGAAAGGATTCCCCCGTCACGTTGAACGGCGTGGTCTACAATGAGATGAAGGGGGCTTATTCTTCTCCGGACGATGTTCTTGGCCGGATGGTCATGAATTCCCTTTATCCTGACAATGCATACGGAACGGAGTCCGGCGGTGACCCGGACTGCATACCTGACCTGACATATGAGGCATATCTCGATTTTCACAGCAGGTATTATCATCCCTCCAACAGTTACATATATCTGTACGGAAATATGGACATGGTTGAAAGGCTGGAATATCTGGACCGGGAGTATCTGTCCGCATACGACAGGATAGACGTGGATTCCCTTCCCGTTCCCCAGAAGCCCTTCGATGATGTCAGGACCATAAGCGGAGTTTATCCGGTGAATTCCGGGGATCAGACTGAACACAGGACTTTCCTCACATACAATGTGGCCCTTGAATCGGACATCAGCAACAAGGATTATCTGGCCTGGAACATGCTGGATTACGCCCTTTGCTCATCCCCGGGAGCCCCCGTGAGAAAAGCTCTTATTGACGCCGGCATAGGAAGTGAGGTCAGCAGTTACTTCGAAGGCGGGTTACAGGAACCCTTATTTTCGATCACCGCCAGGGATACAGATCCGGACAGGGTTTCGGAATTCACTGAGATCATCGAGAGGGAACTGAAAAAGGCGGTCCGGGAGGGGATAGACAGGAGAGCCCTCACCGCAGCCCTGAACACAAATGAGTTCAGGTACAGGGAGGCTGATTTCGGATCCTACCCCAAGGGACTCATGTACGGACTGCAGGCTTTGGACAGCTGGCTGTACAATGACGATGCTCCCTTCAGACACATTGAATCCCTGGAAGCTTTCAGGCAGCTCAGGGAATCCCTGGATTCCGGATATTATGAGGAACTTGTGACAAAGGGACTTCTTGAAAATAAGCACAAAACCATCCTCACGCTCTCACCTGAGGCAGGGCTTATAGAGCAAAAGGACAGGGAACTTTCCGAAAAACTGGAGAGCTTCAGGCTTTCTCTCTCTGAGGACGACAGACAGAAACTGGCCGATGAAACAAGGGCTTTAAAAGCATGGCAGCAGGAGCCTGACCGGGAGGAGGATCTTATGAAACTTCCGGTGCTTGAGAGAGCTGATCTCACCAGAGAGATAAAGCCCTATAAAAACAGTGAAAGAAAATATGAAGATGTGGACGTGCTGTTCCATCCCATATGGACAAACGGTATCTCCTATATGGATTTTTGCTTTGACATCACGGATCTCCCCGTGGACAGATTCAAATATATTGGGCTTATGGGGATTTTCCTCTCCTCTCTGGATACAGAAGAGAGAGGGTACGGTGAACTGTGCGATGAGATAAATATCCTTACAGGCGGACTGAGTTCAGCGGTCCTGAGCACGGTCAGGCACGTGGATGACGGCAAAGGAGGCTACATTATAATCTATGAGGTGAAGGTTAAGTCTTTCCTGGACAGATCCATGGATGCCGCAAAACTTGTGGCTGAGATCATATCTTCCACCAAATGGGATTCTCCAAAGAGGATAAAAGAACTTCTGTCTGAGACCAGAACAGATATGCAGGCCAGATTTCTTCAGGCGGGACACGCATCTGCGGTGAATCACGCATACTCCCAGATCAATTCTCTTGCAAGGCTTACTGCCGAGATGGAGGGCGTGGGATTCTATCACTTCGTGGATGATCTTGTGACTCATTTTGATGAGAGGTGGGATCAGGTCCTTAAGGAATTAAAGGCAACCGCAGCGATGATATTTACAAAGGACAGGTACTCATTTGACCTGATCGCAGATGAAGATGACTATGAGAAGATCATCCCGGTATGCAGCGTCGTAAAAGAAGTTTTGGGAGATTCAGCCCGTGGCAGAGCAGGGGAGCTTCCGAAACCCGAGTACAGTTCAGATGCTTTCAGGATGTCATCAACTGTGCAGTATGTGGGGCTGTGCGGGGATTTCCGGAAAGAGGGGATTCCTTACAACGGAGCATTAAAGGTTCTCAGGGTGATAATGTCCTATGATTATCTTTGGAGCAATATCAGGGTTCTCGGCGGTGCTTACGGATGCATGTGCACGTTTACCAGGACTGGCCTTGCAAGTTTTGTGTCCTACAGGGATCCTCATTTAAAGGAGACTCTTGAGGTATACAACAGGGTCGTGGATTATATCGAGAATTTCAATGTGGATGAAAGGACCATGACAAAATTTGTTATAGGGGCTGTGGCAGAGCTTGACAGACCCATGTCTCCTTCAGCTTACGGTAATTATTCCAGACGGGGATATGTGTCGTGCTTCAGTGAAGAGGCTGCTCAAAAGGAGAGAGATGAAGTTTTGGATGTCACTCCGGAAAAGATCAGGGATCTCTCGAAATATCTGAAAGCCGTACTTAAAAACAGCGTAATATGCGTCTTTGGCGGTGAGGCGGAGATAGAGAAGAACAAGGAGCTTTTTGACAGGGATGAATACATCTTCAGGAACTGAAAAATGCGGTTACTGCGCCATAATCGGGCGTCCTGATGCCGGGAAATCGACTTTGATGAACCATCTCATCGGTCAGAAGATAGCCATCACCTCCAGAAAGCCCCAGACCACCAGGGACAGGGTGAGGGGATATCTGACAGACGAGAGAGGCCAGATAATATTTACGGACACCCCCGGGATGACGGATCTAAAGGGGGGTCTCGGCAAATATATGACTTCCGGTATAAAGAAAGCCGTGTCTGATGCTGATGTCATAGTGGTGGTATGTGTGCCGGCTTACAGGATCCATGAGGAAGACCGGCTGATCCTGGATACCGTGCGGGATATAGGAAAGCCTGTGCTTTTGTGCCTCAACAAGATAGATGTTTTTGACAGGGATCTTGTGGAGAAGTCTGTGAAGATGTATGGGGAGCATTACGGTGACCCGGAGGTAACCCCGGTGTCTGCTCTTAAAGATATAAATACCGACGCCCTGATTTGCCGCATATTTGAAGTATTGCCGGTGGGTCCCTGTCTTTATGACCCGGAATATGCAACCGATGAGAGTGTGAGGGATATCGCCGCGGAGATAGTGAGGGAGAAGGCTCTCAGACTTCTCAGGGACGAGGTTCCCCACGGCATCGCCGTTGTCATAGAGAGCGTTAAAGAACTTCCGGAGATCATGCATATAAACGCAGTGATCTACTGCGAAAGGGAGAGCCACAAAGGGATCATAATAGGCAAGGGCGCCCGTATGATCAAGAGGATCGGGACGGAAGCCCGGACAGATATAGAAAAACTGACGGGCACCCATGTTAATTTAAGCCTCAGTGTTAAGGTCAGGCAGAACTGGAAGGACAGCGCATCTTCGCTTAAGGAATTCGGCTATTCGGAAGGTCGAAATGGACAATGAGATCCTCACCGGAGTTGTGTTGAGCAGCGCTGATGCCGGTGAATACGACAGAAGATTAAAGATACTGACCGGGGACAGGGGGATCATCACGGCTTTTGCAAGAGGCGCCAGGAGACAGAATTCAAAACTCCTGTCGGCTGCAACCCCTTTCACCTTCGGCAGGTTTTCTGTTGTTGAAAGCGGCAGCTTCTACAGGCTTGCCGAGGCGGATGTCATCAATTATTTTGACAGTCTGAAGCACGATCTCTCATCTGTGACCTACGCTTCATATATATTGGAATTGTCTGAATATTTTTCCCGTGAGAATGTGGAAGCAAATGAACTGATACGGCTGATCTACCAGTCATTCAGGGCGTTGGGTGCAGAGTCCGTGCCTGATCCTCTGGTGAGGAGGGTCTTTGAGATCAGACTGCTGATAAATGAGGGCATATACCCCGGGGTGGAGGAGACCGGCCATTCCGCAGATCTGATAAAGACTGTCTCCCATGTGGAAAGCGCCCCTTTGGAGAGCCTCTACACCTTTAGGGTATCCCGGGAGGTTCAGGAGGAACTGTCGGATTTTTGCGACAGACTGATCAGGAGATTTACTGACCGCCCAATGAAGAGCG
>JAILIO010000048.1 GCA_024695225.1 Lachnospiraceae bacterium | reverse complement strand
CGTTTGAACTACCTTTCGAAAACAGACTTCTCCTAAAACCTATGCAAGACTATTTGGAAGACTGTAAAACCTTTGACGGGAATGTTCTCATTTTTCCTACAGTCTTAAGCGGACTTCGTGAATACCCGGATGAAACAGGCACCTTCTGCCAAAGAATAGAAGAAACCCAATTTCTAAGTAATACTATCTTCCTGATGGTGGCTTACAGATCTGTCGCTTCATACAACAGAGACTGGCAGGTCACTGACTGGCAGAAGGCTCAAAGGATCATAGCAGCTTTTGAAAAGAAGGGCTATGTGGCCGATGATCTTCCCGTTACAGTCCCCGATGCCTGGAAGGACTACCTTCAAAGTGAAACGGTAGAAACCGAGGAAGGGAAAAAATACATTTGCCGCTATTTATCCGCCCGATACGGAACCGTGCAGTTAAAAGAGATCGCACCGGATTTTGCCCCGCCGGACAGTGTCGAAGAATATTTTGCAAAGCCCGGACTGGTCAGGAGATCCTGCCCTTATTATATGATGCGCCGGGATCAATATCTCTCCAAAAATCCCGGGATAAGGCCGGGCGAAGAAACTCCCGAGACGGTATGCAGGCAGCAGTGCCCCATTATGTGCGGCATTTATCCCAGGATGAACATTTCCAAAAAAACCAGTCCCTGTTTCCAGATCTTTGTGTTACGCAGATGACTGATAGTTTTATTCTACCGTTTACAATTGTCCGTCCCATAGCCATTTACAAATTTATAGTTTGTATTTTTATTTTTTCAAAGTATCACATCTCAGTTTTTTGCATTAACCGGATGTCTCTGCCTGATATGATTCCGACTATGTTTAATCCGGATTTTCAATCCATACCCTTTTCTATCGCGGCCTCCGCATCCCTCTGTATATCCGGATCAAAGGACAGCATGGGGGATATATCCTTTCCGTGTATCCTGCGGTCAGTATAGTTGCGGGTAAGTTTTATGATAAGCGGAACATGAACTATGATTCCAATAAGGTTCGGGATCATCATAAGACCGTTGAAGGTATCGGAGATATCCCATGCCAGGTTGGACTCCATGACCGCCCCGAAAACGATCAAAACAATAAACACAACCCGATACACCTTGGCCCAGGTGACTCCCAACAGATATTCAGTAACTTTGGCTCCGTAATAGGACCACCCCAGGACCGTCGTAAATGCAAATAATACGACCGCAAGGACTACAAACCACTCTCCGGGCTTACCCAGAAATGCGGCGAAGGATCTGGCCACAAGAGTGGCATCATTTACACCTTCTGCGGCCAATCCGGTATTCAGATCGATCTCGCCGGAGCCCAGTACAACAATAGCCGTCAATGTACATATGACCATGGTATCCAGGAAGACCTCGGCAATCCCCCACATTCCCTGACGCACAGGTTCCCTGACGCAGCTGTTGCTGTGCACCATTACGGATGAGCCAAGACCTGCCTCATTTGAGAAGACACCCCTCTTACAACCGTTCTTTATCGTATTGAACGCCATCTGAACTGCCGTTCCTGCTGCCCCGCCGCTTATTGCAGCCGGCCCGAAGGCAAACTTGAAGATCGATGAGAAGATCATCGGCAGTTTTTCGGCATTGAGCAGTATAATAATGACGCATCCCACGATATAAGCAATCGACATAAAGGGTATGAGCCTTTCGGACACCGCTGCAAGGCGTCTGAAACCACCCATTATTATTGCCGAGGCGATCATCATCAGTACGACGCCGATCGTCAATTCGACTTTGGGCACCCCCATTATCAGCTCGCTCTTCAATCCGTGCAGGAAAGTGGCCTCAAAATTGATGGTTATCTTATTAATCTGACCCATGTTGCCGATGCCGAAGGATGCCAGAATCGTAAATATACAGAACAAAATACCCAAAACTCTGCCGAGGTTCTTGCAATGCTTGATCGAGCCGAGCCCGTCTTCAAGATAATACATGGGGCCGCCTGACCATGCGCCTTCCGAGTTGCGTCTCCTGTAATACAATCCCAGGACATTCTCAGAATACTTGACCATCATTCCGAAAAAAGCTGCGATCCACATCCACAGCACAGCTCCCGGACCGCCCACGCATATGGCGGTGGAAACTCCGGCTATGTTTCCGGTACCGATAGTGGCACACAGGGCTGTACAAAAGGTTCTGAACTGGGCCAGGGCTCCGGCATCATTTATTATCCGGCCTTCCCTGTTCATAACTCCAAATGTTTTGCTGAACCAATGTCTTATATGCCTTATCTGAAAGAATCCCGTGATCACACTGCATATAAGACCGGTTCCCAGAAGCAGCGAAAGCCCGAAGTTTCCCCACGCGAACCCGTTTATTATATCATTGACCCTGATAACAGTTTCCATAGTATCATCCCATTTCTGTCAGATCACTGTCCGATCACCGTCCGATCACTGTCCGATCACTGTCCGATCACTGTCCGATCACTGTCCGATCACTGTCCGATCATCATCCCATTATCTCGCAATATACCAGCGTCTGGTTGATGAGTTGATAAGCTATTTCGCCAAAGGTGACAGGACCTGTATAGGGCGGTATCTTCTTTCCTTCCAGATTTCCAAACTGGTAATTCAATATACAGTTGCAGGAGAAAACGGGACAGCGGGCGCTGGCCTCATTGACCCTGTCCCTGAACTGTCCGGCGTAATCCTCGACATTCACTGCGAACCTGTATTCCACATTCCTGAAGACAGAGGCATAAAAACTTACCTTATCCTCCGTCACCTCTTTGATGGAAGTATTGATATATGAACCGTTGTGATCCGCCACAAGCGGCATCTTGGTACCTATGCCATTCTCCTTTATGTACTGTGCGAAATTCATTTCCTTACCGTTCACGGTACATTTCGACACTGTCAGATCATTATCGTTAAACTGAATGACCGGATCATTCTTATCATCTGCGAAGATATTTATCATATTGATCATGGCGCTCTTCCCTTCCGGAAGTTTTATATACATTGCCACAGCCTTGTCTGTATATGATTCTCCCCTCGTCCCGTCATAAACTTTGGCAGTTCCTCCCGTTGCAAGGTCGAAGCCGGATATCCATCCAATAGTGGGATGCATTAGAAGTTCTTCCACCTCAGGAGCCTCTTTGGCATACTTTGCTGCAACATCTGTGCCAAATGGGATGATCAGCATGATCAGTCCATTGTCATAACACTCTTCAACGATCTGAAAGACATTGTATTTTCCGTATGATTCTACCCTTATCTCCTCGGCATAATCTATTTCATTTACAAAAAGCTTTTCTTTTGAGAGCAGTCCCCCTTCCTCACTGATAAAATAAGGCGTTGTTCCTCCTATCCAATTGCCCTTAGGGAGCTGACTTAACAGGGAATCATCTGCTGCTATGTGTAATTTCTTTCCTTCATTTATCAAACGAACTGTCTCATCCAGTGTAATAAGCATATTCTTTCCTCCTTTAATCTCATCTGTTTAAATTAAAGCATTGCTATATTAGCCAGATCAACCTTCGCAACTATGGGATACTTTGCCAGAAAAGCCTCCATCTCCTTTATGCAGGTTTCCATATCCACAGACCCGGATTTAAGTCTTCTCTGCATTTTGGATATTTCCATGTTAAAAGCGAGATTTGCTGATGTATATCTCAATTCACCTTGTAAAATCTTCTCAACCTTTTCCTTAACTATCCCGTCCATAAATCTCCTCCTTTTTCTTTTTCCTTATCCTTTCTTTTCCTTATCCTTTCTTTTTCTTTTTCCTTATCCTTTCTTTTTCTTCCCCGGTTTCTTCTTTACACCTACGTCTATCCGCCTTTACACTTGTTTCTGCACTCACATCTGTCCTTCTCATTACGCTTAACTTTACCCTTGCTTCTTTTCTTTATCCTTTCCCGATGGCCTCTATTATTCCGTCAAAATCAAACAGGTTTGCCATCTCACGGATCTTTTCGTATTTTTCCTTTTCCGAAGCAGGTATGGCATAGTCGTCCATTTCCTCCATAATACTGTCTATCGTATCACTGTCCATATTTTCAGCTGCATTACGGACCTCTTCATACATGCTCTCCATAATAAACTCATCCGCCATGGGTTTCCCGGAATTCTCATCATCCGTGCTCTCCGGCTCATACAGCGGGGCAAGTGCCTCAACATAACTTAAGTACTCTTCCATCACAAATTCATGATTTTCTTTTATGTACTGAATGTTGTCTCCCTTGCCTGCCATCTCGAGTTTCTCGGCGCTGTCCCCGAGGTCAACAGCTCCCACAAGTCTCGCCGAACTCTTAAGAGCGTGTATTTTGATCGTATAATTCTCCCAGTCTCCTGACGAATAGCATTTTTCAAGATCCTCATACTTCCCCTTTATAGAATCATAGAAGATCTTAAGAACCATCTTGAACGCCTCTTCTGATCCGGAATTCCTGATGGCGATCTCTGTGTCGATCCCTTTGATCTCTGCTATCGGCAAATCTCCACTTGTTTTTTCCGAACCGGTCGATGCTTCATTTGATACCGGACCATCTTTCATATCCACGAATTCATCCATATAGTCTTCTTCTGAAGAAG
>JAILIO010000062.1 GCA_024695225.1 Lachnospiraceae bacterium | reverse complement strand
AGCTTTATCAAAGGCTTGAACTCACCCATCCTGCGGGACAGTCCCGCTGCTGTTATAAGTGCCGCATATTTGACTTTCATATTATGCAATTATTTCCAATCTGTTTTTGATGAACTCATGTGGCTCATTCCCAAAATACTTTGATAATTCATTTCTGACGAGCTGCTTTGATGATCCATTTCTGATGAACTCATGCGGCCCATTCCAAAAAGAATTTGATGATCCATTTTTGATGAACTCATGTGGCCCATTCCAAAAATACTTTGATAAGGCCGCCGCAGTATTCACCCTCAGCTGCTGCCTCCGGACTACCCAGGTCCCTTTCCACCAGAAGGGGAAGCCCTGCCTTCTTCTCAAAAGCTTCTTTGCCGTCAGACCCTTCCGTCTTTCCGGAATCGTGCATAGAATCGGAATTGGGCATAGACCCGGAATCTGGCATAGATCCGAGATCTGGCATAGACCCGGAATCGTGTATAGAATCGGAACCGGGAACAGACCCGGAATCCTGGATCGACCTGAAGATCTCCATGCATTTATTTATAAAGAACAGTTCAGTGGGGCCACCGCCTATGGTATTTATAACCTTTCCGTCGTCCCGCACAAGCATCCTTGCGCCGATCTCTCTCGGGGCGCTTCCTTTTTTGGAAACCACGGTGCACAGGATGGAATGTCCTGCGTAGTGATTCTGGCCGATGATCTCTTCAAGGATGTCGTCCGGCCATCGTATGTTTTCCTTTTTGTGACGCTCCCTTATGATCTCTGCCATTATGGAAATTGCGATCTCCGGGGGAGTGTCTGAGTTTATGGGAAGACCGATGGGGGTGTGGAGAATATCAAAGCTTTCCTTGGAAAAACCTTCGGAAAGGAGTTTTTCTTTTACTGCGGCCACCCGCTTTTTGGCCCCCATCATGCCGATGTATGCGCAGGGTTTATTTAACAATTCCCTCAGACATTCGGCGTCGTATTTGTGCTCCCTTGTGACTATCACAAAAAAAGTGTGGTCATTGCCTCTGTAATATTGCAGGAATTCGCTAAAGGGGCGGCATACGCAATCATCTGCGCCAGCTTCCCTTGCGTCTTCCACATATTTTTCCCTGTCATCCACCGCAGTCACCTTGAAACCTGCCATGTTGGCGATTATGATCAGCGGGATGGAAACATGTCCGCATCCGAGGACCACCAGTTCGTCCTGTTCAACAGTCCGTTCCACATAGATCTTTTCGTCGTTTACCTCAAAAGTGCCGTTTTTGTCGTCAGAAAATCCTGTGACCAGAGGGCGTGACGCCCCCTCTCCGTCAGCGTAAGAGATCCTCCTCCTGGCACGGGAAAAGGAATCTGTGAGCGTCACGGACCGTTCACCCGCGTGTTCTCCTGTGAGTAAGGTGAATGTTGTGTATTCAGAATGCTGTTTTACATGATACAGATATTCTTTTAAGCTCATGATCCTCTCCTTGTGTTCGTTTATATATGATCAGGTGTGCTTTGCTTTCCTCGCTCATTCATTATACCATGAAAAGGGAAGGTGGTTGCTTTCGTGGGCAATAAGAGTATAATGCGTAAAGAATTCTCGGACGATATATAAAAGATGAAACAACATATAAATTCATGAGATAAAGAGAGGGAGACGATATGAGAAAAATGCATGGAAAGGCACTGGCATTACTTTTGGCAGGGGCAATGATGGCAGGACAGTTTCCACAGTACGCCCTGGCGAAAACAGAGAGCGCCTATGGAACGGTATCAGTCGGCGAAGATCAGGAGTCCGAACAGAAATTTATTGAGAAGACTGAGATGGAGTTTGACAGCGAAGGCATGGCCAAACCCATTATCAATTTTACTGCTATCGCAGATGAGTATACCAATGAAAACAGCACTATCCTGAGATTTCCGGTGTATGTGGAAACTGATTACGACACGGATCTGGACGGTTACAATGATATGGTCATGGCCGTGGTCCAGGTGCCGCGAATAGCTGCTGAGGGCCACTATAAGGCTCCCACGATCTTTGAAGCGAGTCCTTATTTTGGAGGGACCTCCGAGCTATATACAATGGATGCCCTGGAAAATTCCGTGTCCAAGATATTTCAATATCAGAAACAGGAGGATTTTAAGGAAGAAAATCTGTATTTTTCCGGCACAAAGAAACGCGCTCAGAGCACGCGTAGCACCAATACTCTTGAATGGGCAAAAGATCAGGATTCCACCAAAACCTGGCACTACAAGTATCAGATAAACGGAAATGAAACAAGTTATTTTCAGACCGGAGTGGATTTTTATGATTATTTTCTGGTCAGAGGTTTTGCGGTTGTGACTTCTGCAGGGATCGGAACCAAAGGCTCAGAGGGACTTGAGACCTGTGGCAGCCAGGCGGAGGTTTCAGCCTTCAAGAACATAATCGAATGGATCCACGGGGACAGGGCAGCTTATACAGACAAGTCCGGAAAAGTTAAGATAGCAGCAGACTGGGCCAATGGAAATGTGGGAATGAACGGTGCTTCCTACAACGGGACTATGGCTTATGAAGTGGCAACCACCGGAGTGGATGGATTGAAAACCGTGGTCCCCGAATGTGCCATATCAAGCTGGTATGAATATACGAATCAGCAGGGAGCAAGCATTTACGCTGATTATAATTACACAGATGATCTTGCGTCTCACTGTGCCAGCAGGTTTTTCGGGGAAAACGGGGCTGTAAATGATGGCCCGGATGGGACTCTTGACCTGTACAACGGTTTTCTTTATGACGTGATCGACAGGCAGAGAAAACTCAATGGCAGCTGGGGAGATTACTGGAATAAAAGGGACTTTTCCGAAGTGAAGACAATAAAGGTTCCGGGACTGATCGTAATGGGACTTCAGGACTGGAATGTGAGACCGATGCAGGCATACAGAATGAAAAATGCTTTTACCGCTTCAGGTCAGGAAGTCAGGATGCTCTTCCATCTGGACGGTCATACTACTCCGGAGAATATGGTAATAGATACAAAGAAAGCAGAGAGAAACTACCGTGACATCCTGAACCTGTGGTTCACCAATTTTCTGGTGGAAGGTGCAGATACAGGGATACTGGATGAACTCGCGCCGGTAACAGCCCAGAACAATCTGGATCAGACTTTTGTTTCCATGGATAAATGGGATTCCGATGATTATCTCACAGTGAGTTCCAACAGGACAGATGAGCAGAAGATAACTAAAACATCCCAGAACAGTCGTCCGGCTTCACCTGCTGTTCCCATGGCTTCAGACCAGACTCTGAGAACCACCGAAAATATGTATTACAACATAGACAGTTTTTATGACAGCCTCCCCGAAGGCACGTTAAAGCCTGCATCAACGGAAGAGACTGCATATAACGCAACCTGGGTCCAGAATATATATACAGATACCACCATAAACGGCATCCCTGTAGTAACAGCCAGGATAAAAGCAGAGGATGTATCGGAAGATCAGATGGTATTTGGGGCGATGCTTTATGATGTGTGTGAAGAATCCTTTGACGCCTGCGTCAAGGAAAATGACGGCACAGACCTCAACAGGACCGTACTGGATTCATATTATTTCCAAAAGGATTATGAGAAAGATTTCATGGCTCAGAATTCAAATAAGGATCTGTACCAGGTGAGTCAGGAGAAATACACAACCAGCTCATGCACAAAGGTGATGATCACAAAGGGTTTTATGAGCCTTAAATGTTATGATCCTGCCCCCAATGCCGGATATAATGCTCTTGATCTTCAGGGAGCGGTCAAAAACAGCATAAATAAAGACACTTACTATGATTATACATTGTATCTGCATCCTACTGTATATACTGTGAAAGCCGGTCATAAACTGGTGCTTTATCTGATCCCGGAACTGGACAACATCAAATCCACAACTTCTTTTACCATTGACAATAAAAACAGCCTTGCCCAGATTCCCGTCATTCTCCCTGAGGGCGTAAAGAGCGCAGATGAACTGACCAGGATCGACAAGGAACTGGATGTAAATTCTGAATATTCAGACGATGATACAACCCGGGTGATAAAAGAGCAGGTGGAGGGAGAAGCCGTATCCACCGCCACATATGATAACGATAGCGGAAAGAGTGCAAAAGACAGCTCAATCTGGGTGAATGGACTGTCAGAAGCCTATGTCTGGCAGGGAAAGGCAATAACCTTAGAGAACGAAATAAAGGTATACGACGGCACAAAGCTTTTGACATTGGGAAAAGATTACAAGCTCACATACAAGAACAACAAAAAGGCAAATGACAACGCTTCCGTAACGGTTAAGTTCACAGGGGAGTATAAGGGAAATAAAGCCCAGAGCTTTTCATTTGCAATACAAAAAGCAGGACTTCCCACCGCGTCTGAGAACATCCTCACGGATGAAGAAACATATGTGTCCTATACAGGGAAAAACCAGAAGCCCCTGCCTGTTATGACCTATAATTATACAGGGGTGGATGTGCCCAAAAACCAGGTGACAGTCACCTATATGAAGGAGGGCACCACTGAAGAACTGTCGGCCGTAAATGAGGCCGGTGAATATGTTATGATCGTCAGGCCGAAAAATGAGAAATGCAGCGTGGAAGGGGAAACTGAGGTCAGCCTTATTGTGGAATCAACTGAGGGAGATGGGGCATATCATCCCCTTTCGGATGCAAAGATCACCCTTTCCTCAAACAGATTCGTATATGCACATGCCCCCATTACTCCGGAGGTTACTGTGACGATCCCCGGAGTGAACAACGGAAATGCGCTGGATCCTGATTCATATACAGTGAGTTATGTAAACCAGAGCAACATCTGGCCCGGCACCGCGAAGATGGTCATATCCGCTGTGGATGACAATGAATACAATATCTGCGGCTCAAAGACCGCAACCTTTAAGATAACAAAAGGCCGCAAACTCACGGATGAAGAAGGCAGTGATTTCTCGTTCTATGTCAGCAATGGCATATATTCCAAGAAGGGCGGCAAGCCGAACACCGTGATCGTAAAGGACGGTGATGATGTCCTGACCCTTGGTACAGATTACACCCTGAGTTATTCCAAAAATAAAAAGGCAGCCCAGGATGCAGTGGTCACCATAAAGGGTAAGGGAAATTACAAAGGGTCCGTAAAATATTCGTACTACATTTATGAAGCCTCCATAAGCGATCTGTACTGCACAGCTGCAGACAAGTTTGGAGATACGGATAACGGCTACATG
>JAILIO010000053.1 GCA_024695225.1 Lachnospiraceae bacterium | reverse complement strand
CCACCGTGGAGACTTTTAATATCACTATTGATGGCACCCCTTACGATAAAGTCACTTTCAGGTCCGGCAATAGTATAGTTAAACTTAAGGTTAATGGTAAAGTGACTGCCGAAGTGGACGTGAAGAAAAATAAAACTGTGACCGTGAATCTTCCTAAACAGTTGAGAGATAATGGAAAAACTCTTTCCTGCGATATCCTCACTCCCGGAGTGTGCGATGTAAAATATAAAAATGGAAATAAAAGCAAGGAAAAATATGAGATCGTACCCATAGATGCAGGAGCTACTTATATCAAGTGGTCAAAGCAAGATGGAAATTCAGATAATGTGGCGGTTGCATACACAAAGGTCATAGTCACAAAAAAAATCACTGGACTCACAGTCTCCCAGAATATGACACTAAAAGTTGGTGAAGGAAAGAGGATCACAGTTACTGGCACCGGAGGCAATACTGTCACAAAAGCTCTCACATTCAAGGTCAAAGGCAGAGGTATAAAGGTTTCCAAGTCGGGTTATGTAACTGCTCTACTTCCGGGCGAAGAAGCAACAGTGACCGTTAAGAGCGGAAAAGTATCTGCGGAGATGACAGTTAATGTGGAAGAATATGAAGGAAATTACCTGACACTGAATAAGGTATCGGTGAATGTCAAACGCCCGAAGAGTACTGCCAAAAAACCTAAGACTATAACCCTTAATCTTAAAACTCCCAAGAAGAAATTATGGCCTGAGAAGCTGAATTGGGAAATAGTTGGAAGTCCTGTAGGTATAACGATCGATGAAAAAGGTAAAGTATCTGTGGACAGTACGGCGTCTCCGGGATGCTACTCGGCCAAGGTAAGCGCGGAAGGTTATAATGATGCCTATTGTGAGCTCATAGTCCAATGAGGAAAAGGTATAATAAACAAGATGATGAAATGATGTGAGAACTTGTCCTTAAAGGTAATAGCAAAACGGCTCGGAATGTGAAAAAATTTACCGGGCCGTTTTGTGTTTGGGATGATCAGGGAAAACTGCCCGGACATCTGATCAGGAATTTAACTCATTAAGCCGGATCCGGGCATACGGTTGTGTGTCTGCCTGATATTGAAAACATACCGTGAATGTGTTAATTTTTAACAGTATTTACAGGGCTTAATGATGGTTGCAGTTTTACAGATCACAAGGAGATGATTTCTGATATGGACATGAAAAAGATATGCAGAACTGTGCTTGCCTTGGGGCTTGCCTTGTCAATGACAGCCTGCGGGAAAGTATCCGTGTACACTGACAAACCCAAGGGAGAAGAACGCAACGCCGGCATAGATGCTGAGAGCACATCGCTCATGCATGAAGAGACAGAGACTTCGGAGACATCTTCATCCGAAACGGCAGCTGATAACGCCGGTACGGACAACAATTCTAATGACGCAGATAATGCTCCCGGCAAGGTGGCTGATGCGGCAGCTTCCGGTGATACAGCAGCTGATCCCGCGGTTGAAAAGAATGGTGAGATTTATATCCTGTTTACAAGCGATATACATTGCGGGATAAATGAGGGCTTCGGTTTTTCCGGTCTCTGGCAGATCAGAAAGAACCTTGAAAGACAAGGCTATGAGACGATCCTTGTGGATGACGGGGACGCCATCCAGGGGGAAGCCATAGGAACACTTTCAGAAGGCCAGTCTGTAATGGATCTTATGAACGATATGGGATATGATCTTGCAACCATAGGAAATCATGAGTTTGATTACGGAATGGACCGGTTTAAAGATCTCGTGCAACAGGCAAGGTTCAAATATATATGTTGTAATTTCACATACCTGGATGAACCGGTGTTTGACCCCTATGTCATAAAGGAAGTGGCAGGTCACAAGATCGGATTTGTAGGCGTTGCCACCCCCACAACTCTTGTCACATCGACTCCTACGTACTTTAAGGACGATTCCGGCGAATATGTTTACGGTTTTATGCAGGACGAAACAGGTGAGAAACTGTACGATGCTGTTCAAAAGTCTGTGGACGCCGTAAGAGCAGAGGGTGCGGAACTTGTTTACTGTGTAGCGCACCTTGGAAATAAGGAAGGGACAGCTCCCTGGACATATGTGGATGTGATATCACATACATCCGGCATAGATGTTATGCTGGATGGGCACAGCCATGATACCGATCAGGTGGTCATGAAAAATAAGGACGGGAAGGATGTTTGCCGAAGCGGAGTCGGGACCAAAATGAATTCCATAGGTTACAGCCATATCCTGGCTGACGGAACTATCGATGAAACCGGTATATGGAGCTGGCCAAACGGTGATCCCGCCCCGGGATTGCTGGCTCTGGACAATGAGATGCAGGACAGGGTTGACAAACAGTACAAGAATTTTGAAAAGGAAATGAATTCAGTCATAGCCAGGTCTGATGTGGATCTGACTATATTTGACCCGGAGGAGGTCGATTCGAATGGAAATCCCATACGTATTGTGAGGAGACAGGAGACCAATATGGGTGATTTCTGCACAGACGCCTACAGAGAGATGCTGGGGACTGATATTTCCATCATCAATGCCGGCGGCATTCGGGATGTGATCAAAAAGGGGAATGTGACTTTCGAGGATATCCTGAATGTCCAGCCATATAATAATAGTCTGTGTGTGATCCAGGTGACCGGACAGCAGATACTGGATGCCCTGGAATGGGGCGTTTCCAAATGGCCGGAGGAAAGTGGCGGATTCCCGCAGGTATCCGGTTTGACTTTTGAGGTTCGCACAGATATCGAGAGCCCCTGTATCACCAACGACAATTTAGAGTTTGCGGGGATCAAGGGTGAACGCCGGGTACAGAATGTTGTTATAGGAGATAAAAGCCTGAGACCCGACGCAGAGTATTCCATCGGAGGGATCGTTTATATCCTTAGAAACAACGGTGACGGATACACTATGTTCGATAAGGCAACGGTGATCTCGGACAATGTATCTGTGGACAATCAGGTCCTTTCCGGATATATTAATGAAAAGCTTGAAGGTGTCATCGGGGAGGAGTACGCAGATCCTTATGGACAAGGCAGGATCAAGATCCTGGCGGATGAATAATGACTGTTGAAGCATATATGAATCCCGAGCTCACATGGGTCGGGGTGGTTACATTTATTTGTGCCATATTCTTAGGCATTGTGTTTTGTATGGCGCTGATCCTGGGGGCGGTTCGTTTATTTTATTCTTCATACCCGGAAACTGTTAGAAAACGACTGTTATATGAAAAAGGACACACATATATCGAGCAGTTCTATGAGATGATCATAGCAGGAACCTCGGTGATGTCCTTTTCCTGCGCTTATGTCATATTGAATCATATTTATTCCCTGATGCAGGAAGGGGAGGTTCCGGGGCCGGTCTTGTCTCTTGTAATGGCTGCCTGGAAGGATGGCAGGGACTTCGTGCTACTGTTTCTCATATGTATCTCCTGCGTTCTGAATTCCATTTTGGACAGGGTCATAATACCATTAAGCCATCTCAATAACGAGAGAAGAGGGATCATCAGGATGCTTGCCATGTTTTATGTGATCATAATCCTGATGTTTCTGGACTGGATAGGAGATGAAGACGCCTATAATCCTGTGATGATGTATTATCTGGGACTTATGGTGGGGCGTTTTGTCTATTTCGATGCATCCTTCGGAGATTTTGTGAAGGCATTGAAAAACATGTTTGAAAAGCTTCCTCTGCTGCTTTTGGGTCTTTCCCTTACAGGGATTCTTTGCTGGTACGGTTTTGATTCAGGATTCCTGCTGGAGCGGAATTTTTACATTGTGGGGGCGTTTTATACGCACATTCTGATGGTGGCAGTGATCTTTGTGATCCATTTAAGCCACATTTTGAATCTGATCATCAGGAAGCCCAGAGGATATGAACCCCCGGCTCCGGAAAACTATCCATATAAATAAGTACATATCTACGGAAATACATAGGATTGTGCAACTACAGAAGAGTACAATACTATGCAACAATAGAAAAGAATACCATTATGCATTTATAGAAAAGCATAAGATTTTGCAAATACAGAAGAGCGCAATACTATGAATTTATAGAAGAGCATACGATTCTGTAACTACAGAAGAGCATAAGATTATGTAATTGTAGATTAATAAAAAACCTGAATAACTGAGAAAAATAATAAAAAAGACTTGCAAAGCAAATATTAAATCGTGTATAATTATTTTACAATCAGTTGATCGGAAAGATGATTTTCAGCGAGAAAAATAACTAACGATATCAAAAGATTTCAGAAGGATCATTAATTCAAAAAACAAATTATGGCTAAACTTTCTTGGAAACCTGGAAATATGTTGTACCCTGTTCCGCCTGTGATGGTCTCCTGCAGAAGGAAAGATGAAAGACCAAATATCATAACTGTGGCCTGGGCGGGTACAGTGTGCTCGGATCCGGCAATGGTGTCCATATCTGTGCGCCCTGAACGCTATTCTCACGCCATTATCAAGGAAAGCGGAGAATTTGCAGTGAACCTTGTGACCGAAAAACTGGTCAAAGCCTGCGACTGGTGCGGGGTTCAGTCGGGAAGAGACCATGACAAGTTTAAGGAAATGAAGCTGGGTGAGTACATATCGGAATTCATGGATGTCCCGGCTATAGCTGAAAGTCCCGTGAATATTTATTGCCGCGTGATAAAGACTGAGGCTCTCGGGTCACACGATCTGTTTATCGGAGAGGTTGTCGGTGTCACAGTGGATGACAGTTATATGGATGATCGGGGCAGGTTTGCTCTGGAGAACACAGGGCTTATCACATATTCTCACGGAGAATACTATTCTCTTGGAAAGTGTCTTGGAAAATTCGGATTTTCGGTAAAGAAGAAAAGATAGAAAAGCCGGTCCTTTTTAGGCAATATTTATCCGTGTCGATCGAAATAAAGAGATGACAGAGTCAAAATTTGTCAGTTTGATGTAAAAAACTCATAAAAATCATCCTGAGATACATCAAAAATCTTAAAAATCGTCAAAATTCATATAAAATATAATAATTGCAGGAAAAAATGCGGCTCATCTGTGTGTTTTGTCAATAAAGTCTCCGAAATCATGAAACAATTTATTTATAATGCACAATATATTGTGATGATTTGCAACAGTAATTGCAGGAAATGGTTGCAGGTTTACAACTTTTATTCAAAATATCGGGGGTATTTTCAAATTTTAATATTTGATATTTTTTACTTGCTTTTTTTTAGTTTTTTTGAGATTATAGTAGTCACATAACAGAAAAATTTTTGGAAACCGTAGGCAGGAAACCTTTTACTTCTTTAATGGCGAGGGACACTAAAATATGCACGATATCAGTGATTCTATCCTTCTGAAAAATCTTATGAATCTTGTTCCGGTTGGGGTCTTTTGGAAAGATACTGACAGACGCTTTTTGGGAGCGAACCAGATGTTTCTGGATTATTACGGCCTTAAAAGTGTAGATCAGCTTATCGGAAAAAATGATGAGGACATGGGATGGCATATCGATCCGGATCCATTCAAAAATATAGAACTCAGAGTGATAAGATCAGGTGAATCTGTTATGGATGTCCCCGGAGAGTGCATTGTCAGGGGTAAAGTCCGTAAGATAAAAGCATCAAAGTGCCCCCTTTACTCCGGAGGACGGATCGTCGGGCTTGTAGGCTATTTCATGGACATTACCGATGAGATCGAAGAACACGACAGGCTTTCATATCTCTGCCAGGTGGATGATCTCACCGGATTGCTTAACAGAAGGGCATACAACGATATTGTTCTGGAATATGAGAACCAGTATAAGCAGAAGAAAGATGATTTCGTACTTATCATATTAGATATTGACAATTATAAAGCCGTGAATAAACAAAACGGACATGAGTATGGAGACCTTTTACTTATCTCAGTTGCACAAAGCCTCGCTATGGTGGCTGCTGAAAACAGTACCCTTTTCCGTTATGGTGGGGATGAGTTTGCCATACTTCACAAACTGCAGCCCGGTTCGGACGTTGACGCCATGATGAGAAGACTTGTCCGTGGAGCTGAAGGACCCCGTAATATCGAGGGCGTGAAATTTTCAATAAAGGCATCCATCGGTCACGCACTGTATTCGGAAACGGAATCGGTCATATCTCTCGAAGATCTTGCGGACAGACGTATGTATGAGATGAAAGAGGAACACAAGGGGAAAAGATGACATAAAAATTAAAACTTTTCTTAAAAAAGTCTCATTTCAATTCGCCGATCTCAACAATTATAAATTTCTGAAAACATAAAACGCCAAAAATCATATTCTACAAAAAATAAATCTCGATAAAAATAAATCCCGACCAATACATATCTCTACAAAAGTTAATTTTAGCAAAGGTTAACATATCGAAAGTTATTCATTGAAAGCGATATCCGCGCTCGAAATAAATCAATTTATCATTTAACAAAATACAAGCGCGAGTGCGAAATATTACCACCAAATTGCCGGTCCAACTCCATCTGCCGTCCAACTCCATCTGCCGCCCAACTCCATCGTAAATTGACGCAAAATAATGTTTATGATAATATTGATAACTATATTAAGAAGAAAAAAAACAGCAACAGAGTTCTGTAGATAAGGTTATATGCTTTTGTACAGATACAAGGCGGTTGGGGGTATAAATGATATTGCTTGAAGTCTTATTTCCGGCCCTTTTCCTTATCTCTATGGGCTGTGCCATAAAGGGCGGAAAACTTAAGCGGAGTAATCCGGGTTTTGTCTTTTTATCAACAATGGTGGCGCTTGGCGATATCATAAGTTTCGCTGTCATCAATGTTTATGATGCCAAAAGCGCATCTGCGGTGTTGCTCCCTTATTATCTTATACATGCTTGGGCTTATTTCTCGTTCCTGCTTGCGGTCGTCATGATCGACAGATACAAAAAATATACTGAGATCGTCATACCGGCGGCTATAGTGTGTATATATCAGTCCTATCTGGTTATCATCCAGAAATTCGGAGCGCGGATATTCTCCTTTCAGAAGAGGATTTATTTTCGCAAGGCTTTTTGGGTGGCGGTGGATGATTCCAAGAACACCGGCCTGTTTTACAGTTTCAGATCCTACAGGATATGCCTTTTGATAGTCGCAGCCCTGACGATCATCGTCATGATCGATTGCATCAGGAGATCTCACAGGATATTCAAGCCCAGATATTATGCGATCATAGGTATCATTGTTACTGCAGTCCTGATCGAGATCATAGTTCAAAACTTTGCGTTCCCGGTTTGGATCCCCTGTATCGCTTATAATGCGCTTCCCCCGGTGGGACTGTATCTCACGGGTTCCTTTGCGGAGAATGTGCTCACCGAGTGGTCCCTGGACTGTTTTGCCAACGACATGAGTGATGGACTGGTGCTCTATGACAAATATGACGAACTGATCCATATAAACGACATGGTGAAGAACACCCTGGAAGAGAACCTGCTGGAAGACTTTAAGGACAAGAAGAAGCTTGAAGCCTGGATAGAAGAGCAGAGAGATGAGGACAACAGGGGAATCCTTATGTACCGCAGGGGGGATGAGGATCATTATTATAAGGTCACGGTCAGAAGCCTTGGGGATGCGGGTCCCGCCATCGGTACGCTTTACATCCTGCACGACACCACCGATTCCGTAAACCGCATAATGGCGGTGGAAAAGACCAATGAAGAGCTGGAGAGGGTGAGCCGCATGAAATCTGATTTCCTGGCAAATATGAGCCACGAGATCAGGACACCCATGAACGCGGTCATAGGTATGGCGGAACTGGCTCTCAGGGAAAAGGATTCACCCCAACTGACTGAATATCTGCTGCAGATACAGAGCTCCGGCAGCAATCTTCTGAATATAATAAACGACATACTGGACTATTCAAAGATCGAGTCCGGAAAGATGGAGATCATCGAGGAAGATTACCATCCCTTTGAAGAGATATCGGACATTGCAAATGTGCTGGCCACCAGGATCGGCGACAAACCCCTTGAATTCTTCACCATCGCTGAGTCTTACATGCCGCGGACTCTCAGGGGAGACGCCATGCGGATCCGCCAGGTTCTCATCAACATTGCAAATAACGCCATAAAGTTCACGCCTGCCGGGCTCGTGCGGATACAAGTGAAATGTGAGCCCTTGTCAGAGGACATGATAAATATAACCTATCACGTGGTGGACACAGGCATAGGCATAAAGAAAGAGGATCTGGACAAGCTCTACGTCAGCTTCCAGCAGCTGGATTCCAGAAGGAACAGGTCGGTTGAGGGCACGGGGCTTGGGCTTGCGATCTCAAAGAAGATCGTGGAAGCCATGAACGGCACCATTGGAGTGGAGAGCGAATACGGAAAGGGCTCTGATTTCTGGTTCACCATACCTCAGAAGGTGGTGGACAATACCAATGAGATCTACGTGGAGAATGCCTCCGGCAAGCATTCATTTGTCCTGAATGAAAAGGACGATATGGTCATGATGTTTGTGAAGGAGATGGAGAATCTGGGGGTTCAGGGCACAGTGATACACAGTCTGGAGGAATACAGTCCCTCCGGCGGGAAGGACTTCCTGTTCATTGAAAATGAGCGATATAACGATGAGATCAGAGCGTTTCTGGACGGACACAAGGGTGTCACGGGCATAATACTGGAGGACCTGGCGTCGGAATTTGTCCCGGACAGAGAAAACCTCGAGATCATGAGAAAGCCCGAGACCACAATGCACATGGTGCAGGTCCTGAATGAAAAATACGATGAGATCAGAAGCATCGACGAGGATGATGTCTACAGGATAGATTACAGCGCGCCCGATGCCCGGATACTCATTGTGGATGACAATAACATAAACCTGACCATCGCAAAAGGCCTCATTGCTCCCATAAAAGCCCAAATCGACACGGCTGACGGCGGACAGGAGGCGGTGGACAAGGTGAAGGCAAATGAATACGACATCGTGCTCATGGATCATATGATGCCTGAGGTGGATGGCGTGGACGCCACCACGAAAATAAGGACCGAGGGGGACAGTATCCACCAGCCGGTCATTATTGCCGTGTCTGCAAACGTGATGGAGGAGGCAAAGAAACTGTTCGCCGGATGCGGCATGGACGATTTTGTGGCAAAGCCCATCGAGGTCCGGGCTCTCATGACCGCCATAAAGAAGTGGCTGCCGGCTGAAATGATAATGGAGCCGGTTGAAACGGAGATGGAAGAAACTGAAGACTCTGCGGCCGGAGGCGGGGCAAAGGTGCAGTGTGAGGGCGTTGATACGGAAACTGCCATAAGAGCTCTGGGTTCGGCGGCCCTGTATGACGAGATCGCAGAAGAATATTGCAGGTCCGGCCCGGACAAGATGCAGAATATAAGGGAAGCCTTTGAAAATGAAGATTGGGAGAATTATACTATCAGAGTTCATGCGCTGAAGAGCAGTTCCAGGCAGATCGGAGCCATGGCGCTGGGGGATATGGCGGAGGCCCTTGAAAATGCAGGAAATGCAAGGGATATAGAGAAGATCATGTCAGATACCGAAGGAACCCTTGCAGAATTCCAAAGGATCCTGGACGGACTGGGCGTATATTACGTAAATGAGGACGCTGACGAGGGAGACAAACCCCTTATAGACAGTGAGACTCTCCAAGGCTTTATTGAAAAGCTTAAGACCGCCTGCGATGAGCTGGATCTGGACGGCCTGGATGAGATAGATGCGGGGCTAAAGGAATACTCTTACGGCGAAGACATGAGCGGAAAGATAGCAGAACTCAGGAAAGCCATTGCGAACATAGATACCGAGAAGTGTATGGAGATAGCAGAAAGTCTGGAAACGTGAAAAGAAATTCGGATGATGGAACGAAATGCAGCATTAACGCAGGGAAAGGGGAAATTATGAAAAAGAAGTTTCTGACAGTCACGTTATTATTTACACTGATTACAGGGATGATCGCAGGATGCGGGCAGAGCGCCGGGGGAGCAGCTTCTGATAGCGGCACGGGACTCAACAATACAGAAAAAGTTGATGACGCCATAATGAATGCAACCGCTGTGGAGGACACAGACGGTTATGTTTACACGGGGGAAGCGCCTATCACAAAGGAAGGCGGCACCATAAAACTCCTGGCCCAGACCTCGAACTATCCGAACGTGGACATCTCAAAAGCACCCATTGTCTTGAAGGTGTTTGAAGAGGCGGGGGTACAGCCCGAGTTCCAGCTGATAGAGTACGACAAATATGATACTGAAGGGGCAGAGATCATCAGTTCCGGGGATTCTGACGCGGATGTGATCAAGATCCCGGATTCGGATCCCAATCAGGTGTATATCAAGTCAGGGCATTTTGTCCCTCTGGACGAATTCTTTGATTACATGCCAAATTTTACCTCCTGGCTTTCCGAGCATCCCATCGAAAAGGCCGAGCTGACAGCGGAAGACGGTCATATTTACTATGTGCCCGGCATAAACCTTGCGGATGATTACCAGCCCTGCCTTATGTATAACCAGGTCTGGCTGGACAAGGCAGGGTTAAAAGCTCCCGCTGCTCTGGATGATTTCGTGGAAATGCTCAAGTATTTTCGGGACAATGACATGAATGGCAACGGCGACCCTGCAGACGAGATCCCCATGAGCGTTGCCGGTGAATTCCTGCCATACATGTTCGGCCCGGCCTTTGGCCTGGACCTGGTCAGCGGATTCCAGGCTGACGATCAGGGAAATGTGACTTATGCTTATGCGGATTCCGAGAATTACAAGAAGTATCTGGAATTTCTGAACGGACTGTATCAGGAGGGGCTTCTTGAAAAAGACTATGCCACGGTGGACAGGGATACGATAATAGACCGCATGTCAAAGGATCTCACAGGAGTGGGCTTTGATTACAGCTGGGCCATGTCCATGATGTATTCAAACGTGCTCCCTTACTATGATGGGACGGAAGCTACGGCCTTCGTTGGGGTTCCGCCGCTTTCGGGAGAGCATGAGGGCTTCTATGTGGGCCGAAACTCTCTTTCCGGAATGTTCGGTGTAAATACGAACTCGGATTCCATAGAACTGGCCGCAAAATTCCTTGATTACGCCATGTCAGAACACTGCCAGGACTACTATCAGTGGGGTTTCGAAGGCGAAAGCTACACAGTTAAAGAAGACGGCACCAGGGAGTACACTGAGAAGGGAAATGACAACGACTGGCTTCAGCAGTTCGGAATAAACCCGGCATTTGTCCTGCCTGCCGCCCAGTCTGTGGAAGCTACAGACATTCTGGTAGCACCCTGGCACGCCAAGATAAATGTAGAGCTTCGCCAGTACATAAAGCACCCCTGGCCGGAAATCTACGCAACCAGCAAGGAGAGCGATACAGTGAATCTGTATATGCCTGATATACAGGAGCAGGTGGATTCCGGGGCTGTTGCTTTCATTACCGGTGAGAAGTCTTTGGATACCGATTTTGACGCATATATAGAGGCCCTTGAATCCCTGAATCTGGCGGAAGTTACGGAGATCAAGCAGGCCCAGTACAACAGATACCTGAAGGCCTTGGAGTGAAGCCGGCTGCAGATATCAGGCAGACCCGATACAAAAGATACCCGGAGGAGTTTGGTGCGAGAATCACCCGGGCCATTGACAGCAGATACCTGAAGGCCTTGGGGTGAAGTTCTTTGGAATAAATGGATGGAGTCATAATAACAGCTGAAATATTAAGTTAAAAATAAATAAATTGCGGAAATGGCATAGAAAGGTGCTTAATTGAAACTGGTCAGTCTCACATGTCCATATTGCGGAGCCATGCTCAAGGCCACACCCGACGGGACCCATGTCATCTGTGAACATTGCGGTGCCATCATGATGATAGACGATGAGGTACAGCATGTTCAGTACGACAATGCCGAAAAAGCCGGTTATGATTTTGAAAAGGGCAGGCAGCGGGCCAGGCTTGAATCGATGCAGTCTGATATGGATCCGGGCCCGGGGGCGGCACTAAAAACTGCGGAAGATATCACAAGAGCCCCTGCATACAGGAAGGTGGACAATAACACTTCTCTCTGGATCTGGATCATAGGCTGGCTGTGTTTCTTTCCTATTCCGGCCATGGTACTCGTATGGAGAAAGAAAAACACCTGGAGTGTCAGGACGAAAATAATAGTTACTGTTATTTTTTGGATCGTGTTACTGATAATAGGTTCAGGCAGCTGAGAAAAGGTGATTGAAGGGATTGCAAAAAGCCGGCAACAGGGACTGCGATTGTTTTAAGATCACATCATTCTCAGCGGGCGCAGTCGTGGACTTCATCTCTGAGAAGCCCCATGCCGTGTTCGATGGTTCCCATAAATACATCCATGGTTTCCATACAGGCCTTTGGGCTTCCCGGAAGGTTGATGATAAGGGTCTTCCCCCGGATGACAGACACAGCTCTCGAGAGCATGGCGTGTTTTGTTATTTTAAGAGACTCTGCTCTGATCGCCTCGGCTATGCCCGGCACATTTCTCTCCGCGACTGCCATGGTGGCTTCCGGCGCAGTATCCCTGGGTGAAAAGCCGGTTCCTCCGGTGGTTAGTATCAGATCGGGTTTTCTCTGGTCCGCAAGCCTTATGAGATGTCGCTTTAACAGTTCCGGGTCATCGCTTATCAGAAACTGTTCAATGACTTCATAACCGCTCTCTTTAAGCCTTTCAGCAATGGCGGGACCGCTTTTGTCCTCCCTTTCACCCTTTGCTCCTTTGTCGCTCAGGGTGATCACTGCGGCCTGCCAGGGGAGAACGCCAAGTCTGGGTTCTATCTCCATATCGTCCCCGACACTTATCACGCCTCCCTCCAAAACCCTTGCAAACACGCCTTCTCTGGGCATTATGCAATCACCCACCTGTTTGTAGATGGCGCAGTGGGAGTGGCAGTCCTTGCCGATCTGCGTCATTTCCAACAGCACACCGTTGCAGCGAAGCAGTGTCCCCACTGGAAGCGCGCGGAAATCAAGGCCTTCCACCACAAGGTTTTCTCCAAAAGCGCCGTACTCCACATCAGCGCCCTTATTTCTGAAGGCTTCTATCTTGTCTGCGCTGAGCAGACTGACCTGCCTGTGCCAGTTGCCGGCGTGGGCATCGGACTCGATCCCGTGATCCACAACAAATCTGGCGGTTTTCACATCGGTCTTCTGTATGCCTCTTCGCTCGCTCATGCACACCGCAAGTACTTTCCCCATTGTTTTAACCTCCGATAGAGTTCATGTTTTGCATCTGTCAAACACTGGCAGAACTTGTGCCCTGAAGCA
>JAILIO010000171.1 GCA_024695225.1 Lachnospiraceae bacterium | reverse complement strand
GGTATATACGACCTTTCAACCTCCATGACCGCGGAGGAAATGATAGAGATCATGTGCGGGATCAATGCTGAAGAGGAGACGGAGACCGCGGAGGAAGTGGTGGCAGAGACCGTCATTTCCGAAGCTGAGACGGTTGAAGGTCTTGTGGAGACAGAGGAGAGCGGGTCCACAGAGGCTGCAGAGGCTGCGGAGTGATCCGGGGTCGGAACAGTTACAACAAAACATGATAACGAAAAAGCAGAAGCCGGGGTGTCCCGAACACTGGTGAGCGGTGTGTCGGAAGGCCCCATAAAATATTTTAAGGCAAGGAGAAGTGAGATGGGGATCAAATACGTGTTTGTCACAGGTGGTGTGGTATCCGGACTGGGAAAGGGCATAACTGCCGCGTCTCTTGGACGTTTGCTGAAGGCAAGGGGTTTCAAGGTCACCATGCAGAAATTCGACCCTTATATAAATATTGACCCCGGAACAATGAATCCGGTGCAGCACGGTGAAGTGTTCGTCACTGAGGACGGCACGGAAACAGACCTTGATCTGGGTCATTACGAGCGGTTCATAGACGAGAATCTGGACAAGCGCTCAAATGTCACCACCGGCAAGGTTTACTGGTCAGTGCTTCAGAAGGAGCGCCGGGGAGACTACGGCGGAGGCACCGTGCAGGTCATCCCCCACATCACGAATGAGATAAAGAGCAGATTTTTCAGGGATTATACGGACGATGAGACCAGGGTGGCCATAATCGAAGTGGGCGGCACCGTCGGTGATATCGAAAGCCAGCCCTTCCTGGAAGCCATAAGGCAGTTCAGGCATGAAATGGGCCCGGGCAACACGGCCCTGATCCATGTGACCCTGATCCCCTATCTCAAGTGTTCGCAGGAAATGAAGACCAAGCCCACCCAGATGTCCGTCAAATCACTTCTGGCAATGGGTATACAGCCGGATGTGCTGGTGCTCAGGACAGAGTATCCTCTGAGCGCGGGACTCAGGGACAAGGTTTCCCTGTTCTGCAACCTTCCTGCGGATCATGTGCTTCAGAACATGGATCTGGATTACCTTTACGAAGCGCCGCTTATGCTGGAAAAGGAGCGGATAGCCCAGGTGGTGTGTGAGTGTCTGAACCTTCCGTGCCCCGAGCCGGATCTTCAGGACTGGACCGCCATGGTGGAGAATATGCGCGCCCCGGAGGAGGAAGTCAATGTGGCTCTGGTCGGCAAATATACAACTCTTCACGACGCCTATCTCAGTGTTGTGGAAGCGCTGAAACACGGCGGTATCTTCACCAAGTCCGTTGTCCATATCAGGTGGGTGGATTCCGAGAGGGTAACCGATGAGAACGTGAGCGAAGTCTTCCGCGGCATCGATGGGATACTGGTACCCGGAGGCTTCGGGGACAGAGGCATAGAAGGAATGATCTGCGCCATCAGATATGCCCGGGAGAACAACATCCCCTATCTGGGGCTCTGCCTGGGACTTCAGCTGGCGATAATAGAGTATGCCCGGGATGTGGCAAAGCTTGAAAACGCCGATTCCGTGGAGTTCAACCCCGACACCAAATATCCGGTTATCGCACTTATGCCGGATCAGAACGGAGTGGAAGATATCGGAGGGACACTTAGGCGTGGCGCATGCCCCTGCGTGCTGGACAAGAGGTCAAAGGCGTATCAGCTTTACGGTTCGGAAAACATCAGTGAGCGCCATCGCCACCGTTACGAGGTAAATAATGACTACAGAGAGGCACTGACAAAGGCGGGACTCCTGCTTTCGGGATTATCTCCCGACGGAAGGATCGTTGAGATGATAGAATGCCCGGATCACCCGTTCTTTGTGGCTACCCAGGCTCATCCTGAGTTTAAATCAAGGCCCAACAGGCCCCATCCTCTTTTCAAAGGTTTTGTGGAGGCTGCTCTGGAAAAGAGGCGGAATATAGACGGTAAGGTCTGAACATATTTTTGTCACATATCCGGTATAGCATATGAAACAATGCTCATTGCTTTGATCAGGGAAATGTGGTGGATCCGGTACAGATCTGAAGGAAAGATTATCATCGACAGGTTTGTGGTGGATCCGGTATAGATTTGAGGGAAAGTTTATGATCAACAGATTTGATATGCAGGGTGATTACCCGGGGGGGCAGAACGGCGGCAATTCCCCCGGGAATCAGAACGGAAATCAGAACGGCAGTAACGGAAACGGAAATAACGGCCAGGATCCCAGAAAACAGAACTTCATGCTTCTGGTGCTGGCAGTGCTGGTGACGATCCTGATCGTCAGTTTTTTTATGCGCAGCATAAACGGCAGCACCCATCGCGAGATCTCTTACAACGAATTCATAAAAATGATGGAGGAGGACAGGATCTCCTCCGTCCGGATCGAATCAGACAGGGTTGAGATCACTCCCAAAGGCGCAGAGAACACCAACAACCTGTACTACGGTTCTGTCACCTACTACACCGGGAAGGTGGAAGACGATGAAACCCTGACCGCAAGGCTTTTGGAACACGGCATTGAGGTAAACGGTGAGGTTCAGGACAGTTCCGGTATCCTTCTGTCCATTCTTCTGACATATATCTTGCCCATCCTGCTTTTGTGGTTCCTCTTCTCCCGGCTGTCGAGACACTTAGGCGGCGGGGACGGCATCATGGGGATGGGCGTCGGAAAGAGCAGGGCAAAGGTCTATGTCCAGAAAGAAACCGGAGTCACCTTTGCAGATGTGGCAGGCGCAGACGAAGCCAAGGAATCTCTTGTAGAGGTTGTGGATTTTCTGCACAACCCCGGAAGATATGCAAAGATAGGCGCAAGGCTTCCCAAGGGAGCGCTTCTGGTGGGCCCTCCCGGAACGGGAAAGACCCTTCTGGCAAGAGCTGTGGCCGGTGAAGCCCATGTCCCTTTCTTTTCCCTCACAGGTTCCGATTTCATTGAACTCTATGTGGGCGTGGGAGCATCCCGAGTCAGGGATCTTTTCAAAGAAGCCGAGAAGAATGCCCCCTGCATAGTGTTTATTGACGAGATAGACGCCATCGGCCGGAGCCGTGATTCCAAGTACGGAGGCGGAAATGAAGAGAGGGAGCAGACCCTGAACCAGCTCCTTTCGGAGATGGATGGCTTTGATGCCAAAAAAGGAATAATGATACTGGCCGCCACAAACCGTCCTGAGATCCTGGACAAGGCTCTCCTCAGGCCCGGACGTTTTGACAGGCGGATAATAGTGGACAAGCCGGATCTCAAGGGAAGAGAGGAGATACTCAGAGTCCACGCAAAGAGCATACACATGGACGAGACTGCCGATCTCCACGCCATCGCCCTGGCAACCAGCGGCGCCGTGGGATCGGACCTTGCAAATATGATAAACGAGTCCGCCATCAACGCGGTAAAGGACGGCCGGAACGCCGTTTCCCAGAGGGATCTTTTCAACGCTGTTGAACAGGTGCTGGTGGGCAAGGAAAAGAAGGATCGTGTGCTCTCGGAAAAAGAGAAGAAGATAGTGGCTTACCACGAGACCGGTCACGCCCTTATTGCCGCCCTTCAGAAGAATTCGGAGCCGGTGCAGAAGATCACCATTGTGCCACGTACCATGGGGGCTCTGGGTTATGTGATGCAGGTCCCTGAGGAGGAAAAGTATCTGGATACCGCAGCTGAACTGCACGACAGGCTGGTGGGTCTGCTGGGAGGCAGGGCCGCGGAGGATGTGGTGTTTGATACAGTCACCACAGGGGTGGCAAACGATATCGAAAAGGCAACCACCATCGCCAGGGCAATGGTGACTCAGTACGGCATGAGCAAGAAATTCGGCCTCATAGGACTGCAGAGGACGGAGAGCAGATATCTGGACGGCAGGACCGTGCTGGACTGCTCGGATGTCACCGAGGCGGAGATCGATGAAGAAGTGATGAAGATCCTGAAAGAAGCTTACAAGGAAGCGAAGAAGCTTCTGAAGGAGAACCGTAAGCTTTTGGACAGGCTGGCTGCTCACCTGATCGAGAGAGAATCCATAACCGGCCGCGAATTTATGGAGATATACAGGAAGGAGAGAGGCCTTCCTGAGGTTGAGGAGAACCGTGAGGCGGCCATCGTCAGGGAGTCCATGGAAAAGGCCGGCGTCTACGGGGGCTTAAGCGGGGATAAGGGGGAGAGCGGAAGTTCCTCCGGAAACCTGCCTTCTGGCCAGAGTACGCCGGGGCAGCAGGTGCAGAGCGGAAATCCGGGGCCTCAGACAGGGATGCCCCAGCCGGGAAATCAGAACTACCCTGCGCAGCCGGGACAGAACTATCCTGCGCAGCCCGGACAGGGAAGCGCACCGGGATATGCGGCGGGGATGCCCCAGCCGGGAAATCAGAACTACCCTGCGCAGCCGGGACAGAACTACCCGGGGCAGCAGGCGCAGAACGGAACCCAGGTGCCTCAGCCGGGGATGCCCCAGCCGGGAAATCAGAACTACCCTGCGCAGCCGGGACAGAACTATGCCGGGCAGCCGGTGCAGAACGGAACCCAGGTGCCTCAGTCGGGGATGCTCCAGCCGGGAAATCAGAACTACCCCGTGCAGCCGGGAACTCAGAACTACCCTGTGCAGCCCGGACAGAACAGTGCACCGGGGCAGAAGGGATACTCTTACAGAGAGCACATGGATGATGCCGTGAAGAGACAGCAGCCTCTGACACCGCAGCAGGCATACAACAACGAGACAAGGCTTCCTTTTATGCCCCCGGAAAATGACACCCTGGGGAGCAATCATATGAATCCTGTGGCGGGGCGAGGAGCGGATCCTGCAAACGGAGCAGATGGTGATGCAACAGGCGGCCCTGCAGTTGGAGCAGGCGGTCCTGTATCGGGCGGTACTGCAACCGGAGTAGGCAATCCTGCAGCGGGCGGCTCTGCAGTTGGAGCAGGCGGTACTGTAGCAGGCGGTACTGCAGCTGGAGCAGGGAATCCTGCAGCGGGCGGCCCTGCAGCCGGAGCAGGCAGTGCAGCGGCAGCCGGTTTTGGGGCATCTTCAGCAGGTCAAAGCAGTGGCTCTGCAGGTAGCGGGGATGTCTCCGGGAATCAGACAGATGGAAAATCCGGCAGCGGCACAGGTTCCGGAAACAGCGGGGGCCGCGGGGTTTTCTCGGGAGTAGCGGACCCGGACAGCAAATAAAACAAATATCAGGATCTTAAGATACGACAGTCTTTAAGATACGGCAGCCTTCAATCGAAGACTGCCGTATTTTTGAAGCATA
>JAILIO010000159.1 GCA_024695225.1 Lachnospiraceae bacterium | reverse complement strand
AGGCTGAAGCCGTCCTCGTGGAAGCTCTTTGCGATCTCGTACACATCCGGCTTGTCGTTGTCATTTACGGAAATAAGCACTGTGCCGGACAGGGGGAGCTTGGAGTTGGCGCCTTCTTCAGCCTTGTAGAAGGCTTCGCCCAGGTTCTCGGATATCCCGAGCACTTCTCCGGTGGATCTCATTTCCGGTCCCAGGAGAGGGTCCACTTCCGGGAACATATTGAAGGGGAAAACCGCTTCCTTTACGCCGTAATAAGGGATGTTCCGCTCCTTAAGATCCGGGATGGGTGAGCCCTTTCCGGTGAGGGAGGATGTGATCACCTCGGTCGCCACGGGCACCATCCTGAAGCCACAGACCTTGGACACAAGGGGCACCGTGCGGGAGGCTCTGGGATTGGCTTCCAGCACGAATACTTTCCCGTCCTCTATGGCGTACTGCATGTTCATAAGACCCACTACATGCATCTCTTCTGCGATCTTCCGGGTGTATTCCTTTATTATCTCCAGGTTCTCCGGGGAAATATGCTTTGAAGGGATCATGCATGCGGAGTCTCCGGAGTGAATGCCTGCAAGCTCGATGTGCTCCATGACTGCGGGCACATAGGCGTGGGTGCCGTCCGCGATTGCATCTGCCTCGCACTCCAGGGCTTTGTGCAGGAATCTGTCTATCAGTATGGGGCGGTCGGGGGTTACGCCTTCAGCCGCCAGCATGTATTCTTCCATCTGGCCGTCGTCGTAGACCACTTCCATGCCACGGCCGCCGAGGACGTATGAAGGGCGGACCATGTCGCGATAGTCGCTCTCGGATGCCGCTTTCTGCGCTTCCTCCACCGTGGTGGCCATTGCAGACTCGGGCATGGGGATCCCCAGTTTGTCCATCATCTGACGGAATCTGTCCCTGTCTTCCGCAAGGTCTATGACCTCCGGGGTGGTCCCCAGGATGTTCACGCCTTCCTTTTCCAGGGCTGAAGCCAGGTTCAGGGGCGTCTGTCCGCCGAACTGGGCGATGACTCCTGCGGGTTTCTCCTTCTTGTAGATGCTCAGCACATCCTCCAGGGTCAGAGGCTCGAAATACAGTTTGTCCGAGGTGTCGTAGTCGGTGGACACGGTCTCGGGATTGCAGTTCACGATTATGGTCTCAAAGCCCAGCTTTTTAAGGGACTGTGCCGCATGGACGCAGCAGTAGTCGAATTCTATACCCTGCCCTATACGGTTGGGGCCGCCGCCCAGTATCATGATCTTGGGCTTGCCCTCCGATACGGGGTCGTTGTCTTTTGCCTGATATGATGAATAATAATAAGAGCTGTCCTGCGTTCCGCTGACATGGACCGCGTCCCAGGTCTCCTCTATGGAATTGTTCTCCCTGGTGTGGCGGATGTCATCCTCAGGCACCTCGAGGATCTGTGAGAGATAGCGGTCTGAGAAGCCGTCCTCCTTGGCTTTTTTGAGGGCATCCTTGTCCGGTACACGGCCCTTGTATTTATTTACAAGGTCCAGTTCCTCCTGTACCATCTCCTGCATCTGTTCCAGGAAGTATTTCTTCACCTTTGTTATATCGTAGATCTCATCCACGGTGGCGCCCTTCATGAGGGCGGTGTACATGATGAAATGCCGTTCGGAGCTGGTGTTGATCAGCATGTGGAGCAGTTCTTCTTTTGAATGGGAATCCAGATCACCCACATGTCCCAGGCCGTAGCGTCCCTTTTCCAGGGAACGGATGGCTTTCTGGAAGGCCTCTTTGTAGGTCTTTCCTATGCTCATGACCTCGCCGACGGCTCTCATCTGAGTTCCCAGGGTATCATTTACGCCGTGGAATTTTTCAAAAGCCCATCTGGCGAATTTTACGACTACGTAGTCCCCGTCGGGTTTGTATTTGTCCAGGGTCCCGTATTTTCCGCAGGGGAGATCCGCAAGGGTCAGGCCTGACGCCAGTTTTGCAGACACCTGCGCGATGGGGAAGCCCGTGGCCTTTGAAGCCAGGGCGGATGAACGGGATGTGCGGGGATTTATCTCGATGACCACCAGCCTGTCGCTTACGGGGTCATGGGCGAACTGGACGTTTGTGCCGCCTATGACGCCGATGTGCTCCACGATCTTGTAAGCCTGCTCCTGCATCTTGGCCTGCAGGTCCTCGGAGATGGTGAGCATGGGGGCCGTGCAGAAGGAATCTCCGGTGTGCACGCCCACGGGGTCCACATTTTCTATGAAACATACCGTGATCATGTTGTTGGAGGCGTCCCTGACAACTTCCAGTTCCAGCTCCTCCCAGCCCAGGATGGATTCCTCCACCAGCACCTGATGGATGAGGGAAGCTTTGAGTCCTCTTTCGCAAATGACCTTCAGCTCGTCCCTGTTGTACACCATGCCGCCGCCGGTGCCGCCCATGGTGTAGGCGGGGCGCAGCACCACCGGATAACCCAGCTTGTCCGCGATCTTCAGGGCTTCTTCAACGCTGTAAGCAACGGCGCTTCTGGCCATCTCAATGCCCAGGGAATTCATGGTCTCTTTGAATTCGACCCTGTCCTCGCCGCGCTCGATGGCGTCTGCTCTCACTCCGATGACTTCGACGTTGTATTTCTCCAGGATCCCGGTTTTGTAGAGCTCTGCGCACAGATTGAGTCCCGACTGTCCGCCGAGATTTGGCAGCAGGGCGTCGGGACGTTCTTTTGCTATTATCTGTTCAAGCCGGTCCTTGTTGAGAGGCTCGATATACGTATGGTCTGCAGTTTCCGGATCAGTCATTATTGTGGCCGGATTCGAATTCACCAGCACGATCTCGTACCCGAGACTCTTCAATGCTTTGCACGCCTGTGTACCTGAATAATCGAATTCGCAGGCCTGTCCGATCACGATGGGACCGGAACCTATGATCAGTACTTTGTGGATATCTTCTCTCTTTGGCATACTGTCCTCCTCTCAAAAAACACCGAAGAGATTATAGCCCATTAGACCTTCGATGTAAATTTTATCTAAATATATTTTTTAGATTTTTGATCCTTTTGTGGAGACTTCTATTCCGTTTTCTGTTCCAAGGTTTATTTGTTCTTGCTGTTCCTGATTAAATAAATCATTCATAATTGTATTGTGGGTCTGCTTGAACATAATAGAGTCATGTGGTCTGAAAGAGTTGCGTGGTCTGAAAGTGTCATGTGGTCCGGTAGAGTCGCATACCCCGACAGTTTCGTAACCTTCGGTAGCAGAAATGCTGAAGAATCACCTAAGAAGTCTATTTTGTTGAATTTTAGTTGACTTTTCTCCTGACACAGATATTATCCGCTCCCGGTCGACAATTCGCAGTCACATATTTTTTGTCGACTGTGTTCATCCATTCCCGGGCGAGGTCCCCCCTCTTCACATTCGATTTTTGACCCCGATGCAGTGTTGTGATAAGATAAATCCATGCGTGCACTTATTGTGGGAGCTGCGGGTTTTGTGGGGCCGTACCTGGTCCGCGAGATAAGGGAGACGCTGAAATGTAGCGTCATAGCCACCATACTGCCCGGTGAAAAGCTCGAGATCGAAGGGGCCGAGATAAGGCACCTGGATATATTGGACGAGCAGTCCCTCTACAGGCTGCTCTATGAGGAGCGGCCGGAATACATCTTCCATCTGGCGGCTCTCAGTTCTGTGGCACTCTCCTGGAAAAAACCTGCTCTCACCATGGATATAAATGTTAAAGGAGCCCTCAACCTGATGGATGCTGTCAGGGCGCTGGGGCTTAAGACTACTCTGCTCATGGTGGGATCCGGCGAAGAATACGGCCACATTGACCCCGACCACGTGCCCATAAAGGAGACAGAACTTCTCCGCCCGGGCAATATATACGCGGCTTCCAAGATGTGTCAGGGCATGATGGGTGCAGTGTACGCGGGCAGTTACGGCATGAGGGTCATCATGACCAGATCCTTCAACCATTTCGGGCCGGGGCAGTCTGAAGTCTTCGTTCTGTCGGATTTTTGCAGACAGGCCATAATGATGGAGAAGGGGAAGGCTGAGCATGTGTTCAGGACCGGCAATCTGGAATCCCGCAGGGATTTTACCGATGTCCGTGATGTGGTGAAGGCATACCTGAGGCTGGCCATGTTTGGCAGGGCCGGTGAGACATACAACGTAGGAAGTCAGAACGCCAGGAGGATAAGAGACCTTCTGGATATGATCATAGAGATCAGCGGCGTGGACGCATCGGTGGAGACCGATCCCGCCCGGGTCAGACCCATAGATGTCCCGGTGATAGAAGCCGATATCACGAAAATAAGGACCGAGACCGGCTGGTCACCCGTGATCCCCACAGAGCAGACCATAAAGGATACCCTTGACTGGTGGAGGGAGAGACTGTGATGCGGAGAGATGGGGGCTGTAAGACAGTGGGAAATATTTATTTGCCCGGCAGCAGGAGGGAAGTGTTGTGATGAAAAAGGCTCTGATCATAGGCGGCACGGGACTCTTCGGCCGGCATATGGTTCCCTATCTGAGGGAAAAGGGCGTGGATGTCATTATCACCGGCCTTCCCCATTCTTGTGGAGAAAATGGCGCCATCAGTCTGGATGTGACCGACGCTGCAGCCGTGGGAGAAGTGATCTCTTCTGTGGAACCGGATGTGGTGTTTCATTTCGCCCTGCAGAATTCGGTGTCCAGGGCGTGGCGTGAACCGGGAGAAACCGTTGATACCAATGTGACCGGAGCTATAAACGTGCTGGATGCGGCGAGAAAGCTTGAGACAGTTCCCGCCATTGTCATGGCAGGCGCAGGTGAAGAGTACGGTCCTCATTCCTTTGACACATATCCGTTGACGGAGGATGTGCAGCCCAGGCCTGACAATGTCTTTGCGGCCGCAATGGCATGCGCCACCCAGATGAGCAGGATATATGCCAGGGCGTACGGCATGAGGGTGATGGTTGCCCGGACTTTCAACGAGACCGGGACCGGTCAGTCGGACAGATTTGTGATAGCGGATTTCTGCCGCCAGTTTGTGGAAGCGGAGAAGGCGGGAGCAAAAGAATTCCCCATGTATGTGGGAAATATAAACATTGAGAGAGATTTTACGGATGTCAGGGATATAGTGAGAGCTCTGCATCTGATCGCCGAAAAAGGACGCCCCGGGGAGATATACAATGTGGGGAGGGGGAGCGCAGTTCCCATCCGCCGCATAATAGAGATCCTCTCCGACATCACCGGCATAACTCCGGATATCCATGCGGATGCTTTGAGGTTCAGGCCTCAGGACGCGCCCAAATATGAAGCGGATACGAGAAAACTCTGCGCAGACACGGGGTGGAAACCGGAGATCTCGCTGGAAACCACCATATCCGATATCTATAAGAGCTGGAGAGAACGGATCTGACGAGATACTTACTGGGAGATCTCGTCCAGATAATCCATGTATGCGCCGCAGACTTTGTAGGACGGGCCGTATTCCCTCATGTGCCCGTGGTCCAGCCACAGCGCTTCCTCACACATTTCCTCAACAGTCTGGGGGTCCTGCCCCACATAGAGAAGAGTGGTCCCACCGGAAAGCAGTTCCTCCATCCTCTTCTTGCACTTCTGCTGGAATGCCATGTCGCCAACCGACAGGATCTCATCGCAAATAAGGATATCGGCCTTTATTTCCGTTGCTATGGCAAAGCCCAGCCTGGCGTACATACCGCTGGAGTAGTTCTTTACAGGCACATCCACAAAATCCCAAAGCTCTGCAAAATCCATGATCTCCTCAAAGCGGGAGTCCATAAATTTCCTGTCATGGCCGAGGACTGCGCCGTTCAGGTACACATTTTCCCGGGCTGTGAGTTCCGGGTCGAAGCCTGCACCCAGTTCTATCAGGGGGGCGATGCTGCCGGAAACCGTGACTGTGCCCTTGGTGGGGAACATCACTCCCGCGATGCACTTTAAGAGTGTCGATTTCCCGGAGCCGTTCCTGCCGATGAAACCTATGGAACCGCCCTTTTTCAGGGTGAAGCTGATGTCTCTCAGGGCGTAGAATTCGGTGTAATGGAGCTGGTTCTTCAGCTTCTTTATGATGTACTCTTTGAAAGCCTCTGTCCGTTCCTGGGAGAGGTTGAATTTCATACTTATATGGTCAGCTTTTATCGCTATGTTATCTTCTGTGTTCATACCTTATCAAATGTGCAGCAGGAAGTCCTTCTGCAGCTTGCGGAATACCGTAAGTCCTATCAACATGGTGACCACCGCGCTGGATATGCAGGCGAACCAGGTGTTTATTCCCGGCAGCGCGCCTATCATTATCATGCAGCGGAAAAGGTTTATATAGTGATATATGGGGTTCAGCCTGATCATGAACTGAACCTCCGGGGTCATGGCGTCAATGGAGTAGAATATGGGAGTCGCATACATCAGCGCCAGGGTCAGGACCCCGTAGAGGTGCTGCATATCCCTGAAGTACACCGTGAGTCCCGCAAGGATCATGCCCACGCCGCAGTTGAACAGGAACATGGAGAGCAGAGGGAACCAGGCCAGCAAAATGGTCCAGTGCACCGGCGCCCGGGTTATGATCATGACTATGATGATGGCCGCAAATGAGAACACTGTGGTCACAAGGGAGGACACCACCGAGGAAATGGGCAGGATAAATTTGGGCAGATACACCTTCTTTATGAGGCCCGCATTGGAAATGATGGAATTCATGGCAATGGTGGTGGATTCCGAGAAAAATGTGTACAGCGTATTTCCTATTATAAGGTAGAGCGGATAGTTCTCGATATTGCTCTTGAAAATGACCGTGAATATCCAGGCCTGCAGACACATCATGAGGAGCGGGTTCAGCACGCTCCAGACATAGCCCAGAAAACTCCGCCTGTACTTGACTTTCAGGTCACGCATCACAAGTTCGTGAATAAGCGGCTTATATGTGAGGAACTGGCCGATGGCCGATTTTCCTTCGATTTTAAATGATGACTGTGCCATAGTGGGTGATTATATCATCAGAATCATTATTTGAACAGACTTTTTTTATTTTGATGCCGGTTTGAACAGCTTCTCGTAGCGGTCTATCACGGACCCCCAGCTGTAGGCTTCATTTATCCGCCGGATAGCCTTCTCCCTGACAGATGCCTTCTCTGAGGGCGTCATGGCGAGAGCTTTCTCAATGGCGTTCTTAAGAGATCCCTCTTCCTTGGTCCAGTAGATCCCGCTGTCTGCCGACACTTCGTGGTTGAAGGGGACGTCCAGCACCAGGCAAAGGGGAGACGCCGCAAGGCTCTCCAAAAGGGAAGGATTTGTGCCCCCAACCTCGTGACCGTGCACATAGGCAAAGGACCCTGCCCTGATCCTGGTGAGCAGCCGCTCGTTGTACACGGGCAGGGAAATAAGAACCCGTGGATCTTTGGAAAATCCAAGCTCCGAGTCGATGGACTCCCTCAGGGCGTCGTTTATGGTGGTTATCAGAATGAGTTTCATGTCCTTTTTGCAGGCCATGAATTCTCTTATTATAACGTCGTAATTATTCTCCGGGACAAATCTGCCCACGCATATCAGATAGTTCCCCTCCGATGCGGAGACAGTGGAGAGCCAGTCTCTGTACTGGGCTTCCACAGGGTCCGGCACTGCCATGTAGTTTGCGACATGCTCACCCGCCCGGCTGTCTGCCATGGCTGCGTCCACGATATCCTTCGCGGAACTGCGCTCTTCCGTGTCGGAGGGATCGACAGCTTCCGCGAGG
>JAILIO010000049.1 GCA_024695225.1 Lachnospiraceae bacterium | reverse complement strand
TATTCCCGACTTTAAAGAGTCAGAACACTAGTTCTACTCCGAACAGTTCCCAGAAGTAGTTCAATCGCGTCAGCTTGAGTACGAAGTATTACATATAGACCTTAAACAGTCCATATTAGTACGACACGCATCGTTACAAATATGCAAAACATAAGGATCACATGTGAAGCAATATGCAAAACAATTTGTTGTCCTTTGTGTCAAATAATTTCAATTAAATAACTATCTCAAACAAGGAACAACTTGTATGAGAATCATTAAAGACATTTCAATTAGTAGAAATACTAATCGGGATGTCTTTTTTGTTTTCTCGAACCTTACAAATTTTATGAAAGGAGAAAAGCCGTGGGAAAGAAAAAGATTAAAGCTCCTGAGATTGATTATCTTAAAGAATATTCGGTACCAAGATTTGTGACTGAAGAAACATTGTGTGAGAAGTATGATCTCTCAGGAACACAGTGCAGAAAGATGGCTAGAGCTGCTAATGCATTTTTTGAAATTAGGAAGGCACAGTTGATTGACAGAATTGTTTTTGAAGAAGTTTATAAGGAACAGCTTAGAGAAAGAAAACGTCAGCAGAAAACAGAAATGGTTCTTGAAAAGGTAAAGAGCTATGAGCCGGTAAAAAAAGAATATATGAGATATCCGGAAGCTGCAGAGTACTTTTCGATGAGTATGACTTGCTTTAAAGCATTAGCCAAGGAATCAAATGCAATTAGAAGAATAGGATCAATAGCACTGATTAACATTGATGTAATAATCGATTATATCGAAGAAAATTTTGGAGGATGAAGAAATGGAGGAACGTACACAACCGGAGGCCTTGTATGCTGAGCCGGTCAAAAGAAGAAAAATATATGTAAGAGTGCCTGAGGGGGCAGCAATATATTCGATGTGTGAGCATTCGTTTCGTAATTTGGCGGGTGAAGCTCATGCAGTTAGAAAAGTTCATGGCACCTGTTTAGTAAACACAGAAGTCTTAAGTAAATATATTGAGCAGATTTACGGATAAGGGGGTCTATATGTCTTATAAAAGAACGCCAGTAGAGTCATTAGATATCAAAGTTAATTCTGGTCAAAAGAAATATGTTCGCTACAAGGAAGGAGCAGACTTATATTCTTTGGGAATTCACGGTTTTCAGCGATTAGCAAAAGAGGCTGGGGCAGTGAGAAAGATTAACGGAGTGTGTCTTGTGAATGTAGAAGTTTTAAATGAATACATTGAGGAAATGTATGGATAAGGAGGAATAAATGAGAAATACAGCGTTAGATGCAGCTCATATGGTTGCAAATACATTAAAGGAAGAAGAAGGAGGTAGAATGATTAAAATTCGGGTACAGGGTACAAAGGAAGATATTAATTGGCTAGAGAAACAGATTCGAAGCCTAAGAAAATTACAGATTACAGAATCATCAGATATCTATAAAAATCAGGGAACTAAGAAATATTTTAGAAAGTACATGGAAGTAGAGAAAAACTCCACTTCTGATAATAAGTAAAAGGAGAAGCAATCGTATGAGTAAGATTATAGTATGTGCCAACGAAAAAGGTGGCGTAGCAAAAACAACAACAACAGTAAATTTAGGAATTGGATTGGCCAAGAGGGGAAAGAGAGTTCTTGTTATAGATAACGATCCTCAGGGTAGTTTAACAGTAGCATTAGGATTTCATAATCCTGGACAGATGAAATATACAATGTCAACAGTGTATAACCACGTAATCGAGGAAGAAGAATTTGATCCACGAGAGTCGATTTTACATCATAAAGAAGGGGTTGACTTAATACCAGCAAATAATTCGTTAAATAGTGTTGAAAAATCGTTAGTTAATGTATGTGCACGCGAAACGATGCTTGGAGAATACATTGAAATGATAAGAGATGATTATGATTACATAATTATAGATTGTTCACCTAGTTTAGGAATGCTTACATTTAATGCGTTAGTTGCAGGAGATGAAATTATTATTCCCGTACAGCCTACATTTTTAGCTGTTAAAGGATTAGAAGAGCTTTTAAAAGTAATATATAAGCTTAGAAAAAAGTTTAATCCATCCCTAGAGATTAAGGGTATTTTACTTACAATGGTGGATTCGAGAACAAATTATGCGAAGGATATTGCAGGAATGCTTGATAGTGCATATGGAGCAAATATTTATATCTTTAAAAATAAGATTCCACATTCTGTAAGAGCTGCAGAGGCAACGACAGTTGGTCAGAGCATTTATGAGTATGATCCTAAAGGAACAGTAGCAGCTGCATATGAAGCATTAACAGCGGAGGTGATTGCGTAATGGGTAGAAGAAGTGTAGTAGGCGAAGCAAGTTTATCAGCATATGATTCAATCTTTGGTGGTGATGATGAAGAAGTAATGTCATCAAATGAAAAGAAGGAAAAGATTGAAGGACAGATTGTAGATGTGCCATTAAATGAATTACATGAGTTTAAGAATCATCCATTTAGGGTTCTTGATGATGAAAAAATGGCGGAAACTGTTGATAGTATTAAAGAATACGGAGTATTAGTGCCAGGTATTGCAAGACCAAGACCGGAAGGTGGTTATGAAATACTGGCTGGACATAGAAGAAGACATGCATCAGAGCTTGCTGGAAAAGAAACAATGCCAATGATAATAAAGGATGTATCTGATGATGAAGCAGTCCTTATTATGGTTGATTCAAATATTCAGCGAGAAGAACTATTACCAAGTGAGAAATCAAAGGCGTATACGATGAAATACGAGGCTTTAAAGCATCAGGGAGCAAATGGTGGAAGAAGTCTCGATAAGATGGCTAAAGAGGCTGGAGAGGGCGAAAAAACGATTCAGAGATATATTAGCCTATCAAAACTGTGTACAGAACTAATGAAGTTAGTTGATGACGGTAAATTAGGTATTGTTCAGGGCGTTGATTTATCGAATTTAAGTGAAGAAGAACAGAAGATTGTATTTACTGTAATTAGAGATTTGAAGTGCAGTGTATCAAAAGAGCAGTCATCTAAGATTAAGGAAATAGCAAAAGCAGGAAAGTTTACGAGAGAATCGGCGCTTGGTGTATTGGTAGTTGTTAAACCAAAGGAAAGAAAAGTAACTTTTAATGCAAAGAAGTTGGATTCTTATTTTGACCCAACGATGACGAATGAAGATATCGAAGAGTTAATTATCAAATTACTTGAAGAATGGAAAGAGAGAGGAGGTGTAGAGTAATGGGGAAGCTGGATTTGGATTATTACTATGGTAAAGAGTCTGAACAGTTTACATTTTATCGTTTACCAAAAGCATTAATCACAGATTCGCGATTTAAGGATGTTACAAATAATGCAAAGTTATTGTATGGACTTATGCTTGATAGAATGTCTTTATCACGAAAAAGGGGTTGGCTTGATGAAGAGAATAGAGTCTACATTAAATATGCAATTAAGAGTATTGCAGAAGATTTAAACATTGCAAAAAATACTGGAGCTTCTTTATTGAAAGAGCTCCAGGACGTAGGCTTAATCGATATGATTCAGCAGAATGGAAAAGCAAATATCATTTATGTTAAGAATTTCATTTCTGAGATAAAAGAAGAAAGTAAACCAATTGTTCCGAATGATAGTCAGACCGTAGCTAAAATGGAACCGGTTGAAAATAAGGACCAGCTCAATATTTTAACCGGTGCAAAAACTGAACCGGTTGAAAATACGAACCAGTCCATATTAAGTGCTGGTAATCCATATGAGCCGGATAGATTTTCAGGCCAGATAAAAGTTAGTATGGGTACCATCTCAAACACTGAACCGGTACCGGCGCAGAAATTGAGCCCGAATAATATACTAGTTAATAATAATACTAGTGATAATAATCATATCAATCTATCCAGTGAAATGTCTTACTCCGGTAAGATGGATAAGATGGATGAGAGTACAGCCTATATGAATATCATCAAGGAAAACATTGATTATGACATTATGATGAGTGACAAGTCATGGATGGACAGAGGAATGTATGAAGATTTATATAACATTATCTGTGATGTTGTATGTGTTCCTAGAGACACTATTCGTATCGGTGGAGAAGAATATCCTTATCAGTTGGTTAAGAGTAAATATTTAAAGCTTAATTCAAGTCATTTGCAGTATGTAATTGGATGTTTACGAAATAACACTACTAAGGTTAACAACATCAAAGCATATTTGATAACAGCATTGTATAATGCTCCAAATACAATGGATAGTTATTATAATGCAGAAGTGAATCATGATTTATATGGTGTTGGATAATTTAAAAGTCACTTGTGGTCACTGTGACCATAAGTGGCAAATTATCAAAATCCTGTGTTATTATTGGATAGGAGTTTATAACTAGGGGGTAATAAATATGGATTATTCAGATGGAAAAAATATAAAGCGAATAGTGATAAAAGGTGCATTAGGTTATGGTTCAGTGGATGAAGATTACAAAGATAAGGTAACTATTACAGATTCATCGATCGAGTATGAGTATGTGCCAAATCCCAATAGCAATCTTGAAACAAACATTTATAGGAAATGGTCGTATAAGACAACAAGTCCTTTATTCAAGGTCTTATTTGAAAAGATAGCAGATATGACACCTTATTTTTTGTATAACGATGAGATCCTTATGGCAACAGATATCGGACCTACAGAGATAATCGCTACATTTGAAGATAAGCATCGTGAAAGTGTAAATTATTTTTGCCCAGGTGAGTTTTTTGCAGATTATTTCCGATTGATTAAACAAATGGTGCCGCCGTGTGAGTACACACCGGTTGTTTTGTTAACTGAAGAGGATTACGAGGATGAATAGTCACTTGTGGTCACTGTGACCATAAGTGTTCATTGGAGGATATTGTTTATGAAAAAAGTATGCGCAAGTGAAGCAAATATGAAAGTTGCTTTTATAAATTTAATACCGGCAATAATATATGCGGTAGTAATAACCGGACAGTTTATGGAAAATATGAGTGGAGGAATTAAAGCACTTGTTGGAATTGGATTTGTTGTAGGATATATGGCGCTTACACTTTTTCCATACACATCTTTTCTTACAAGCATAGCAAGTACAATTATTTTTGTAGGGCTAATATGGGTTTTATGTGATAAGGTGGATTCAAAGGTTTTAAGCATAATTTTGAAAATAATAACAGCAGCATTTATTGGACTTTTAGAGCTTAGCATAGCTGTAAACATGACATTGAAAAATTAGAAATAGATATGTTTACATTAGGTTACGCTATGCTAGGCTGTTCTAAAAGGCCGACAGGCACTTGTTTCATTCCCAGAAAATGAGATGAGTGCCCTTTTTTATGCCTGTAGCATAGCGGAGGGTCCCTGATGTCAACATATAGTAATTAATTATAGAGGTGTGAAAAGTCTTAAAACCTAGTAAAATGTAGGGATTTTTGGTAGTATATAAGACGGACATTAAATATAAGAAAAGGAGAGTGCTTATATTATGGATAATATAGAAGTAACAACAGATGAGCAGATTACAGAGGAAGTAGTTGAAGAAAAATCTCCTATTTCCCTTTTACCATTTGAAGAAGAAAATGTAGATTTTGATACATTTTGTAAGTCGGATTTCAGAGTAGTTAAAGTAAAGGATTGTGTTGCAGTTCCAAAGAGCAAAAAGCTTTTACAGTTTACTCTTGATGATGGAACAGGTAAGGACAGAACAATTCTTTCAGGAGTTCATAAGTTTTATGAGCCAGAAGATCTAGTAGGAAAGACATTACTTGCGATTGTGAATCTTCCACCAAGAAGTATGATGGGAATTGACTCATGTGGAATGCTTATGTCTGCAATTCATGAAGAAAACGGAGAAGAGAAGTTAAATCTCGTTATGCTTAATGATGCAATTCCGGCAGGAGCAAAGTTAGAATAATTATGGTTAAGAGCGTATTGGATAATCCAGTATGCTCTTTTTATATTCTAAAAAATGTTAGTTTGGTATAATAAAACAGTAAGACTAGATTTATAAGTAGGGGTAATAATATGCATGAAAAGTTTTGGTTTGCGTATGAACTAAATAGAGAAGAAAAATCAGCAGAACGGATTTATCGCTACAATAAAGGACTTATGGAGCGAAAATGCAAAGATGGTAGCTGGCGTGAGGAAAGAGGTCAGCTATGTATTTTCTGCGGTGAAGAACTTGATTATGAGGAAATAACGGAAGAAGAATCCGTAATTTATTCGGCTTTATTATAAATGGGATAGGACAATAAGTGATTTAGTTTTATTTAATTAAACGAAGAAGACTGATAATATGCTTAAATGTAGTATATATGGACTAGATTTTATAAATGTGTATAATAAAAATAGGGCTTTTTTAAAGTTCAAAAAAGAGTAATTGGGAATAAATAAATGATTTACTTTGGTGATTTACCTTTATCCAAAGAAATATTGGAAGCTTTATCAGAATTGAAAATTGAATACGTATTTCAGCCAATCTTTTATCCTGATGGCAAAACGGTTTACGCTAGAGAAGCGTTAATGCGTCCATATGGCAAAAATGTGATGGATCTTATTGAAGAGTATAAAGAGTTGGATAAGTTGCATATTTTAGAGGTGGCAACATTATTTGGCGCAACTCAAGCTTTTTTGTTAAGAGGATATACAGAAATATTATCTATAAATACTTTTCCTTGTGAAATCTTTAGTGAAGAGGAAGTAAAGGCATTTATTGATTATTATGGAAAAGATCAAAAAGCTATGATTTTAGAAATGCTTGAGTATCCACAGTTTTCAGAAGAAATAGCTAAGACAAAAAGAAAAATTGCGGATATAAGCAAAAATCAAGTTGCTGTAGATGATTTTGGAACAGGATTAAACGGGTTTGATGTGTTGAACGCTGCTAGTCCTAATATTATCAAAATAGATAGAACTTTAATAACGGACATAGATAAAGATAAATATAAGCAGTCAAATTGTCGAGAAATGATAGAAACATTCCATTCGAAGAAGTTAAAAGTCGTTGCAGAAGGAATTGAAACTGAAGCTGAGTTTAACACCATGAAAGAGCTAGGGGCAGACTTCTTCCAAGGATTTTATTTGGGTATGCCAGAATAACGGGTCTCTAGCGAAATGCTAGGGACTTTTTTATATATAAGTAGACGAAAATGATAGAGTACATATAAATGGACACATGATAAATTATAATAATATAAAAACAATAAAAAGGGGGATGAGCAATGGCAATTCCAAAAATTGACGATAAGCATATTTTAGAGGCTTTTAAGTATATTGATGAGCATGGCGTACCAGACAAGAATAAGAGTACGATGTATGATTTAGTTACAGAAGATGGTAATAAATATCCGCCTAAATACGTCATTGCAGTGGCTGATCATATTGCAAATGGTACTGACTTTGTTACGGATGGATTTAATGCGGTTGAAGCAAAAAATTATTTTACAACTAAAGGGTATAGAGTGGATGCTAGACAAGAAAAATTTGAATTAACTATAACTGCAGAATCTATGGTTTCTACGGATGAACGTTTTAGATCTAATAATTTGTTTTTAGGTGATGGATATAAGCCGCTTGATGCCTTCTTCGAAAATGCTGAAGGGGAAGTAACAAAAAGAAGTTATAATAAGGGTGAAAGAAGAAATACTAATCAGACATTACCTAGATTAGCTTTCCAGGTGTTTGAAAAGCAAGTAGCAGAGCTTTCTGATTGGGATAGAAAACAGTTCCCAGTTTGTCAGTACAGACCAGAAAATGATGTGATTAAAGGAATATACCTTACACTTGATGAGTATAAGCAGGATCATGGTACAAGCTTTGAGTTTATGACTTATACGAGGGAAAATGGACCTCAGTTTGTTATATATTCGTGGAATGTGTTTTCTACACTTGTTTTTGTTCAAGAGTGTTTAAAACGCTTTGGTAAAGAGGGCGATAAGTTTGTGCTTGTTTATAGAGATAAGACTGATCAGGAAAGAAATCAAGCAAGTACAGAAGCTGCAGCGGTAGAAGAAGATAAGCATACTGCCGAAGGTTGTAAAAATCCTTATTCAGAATTACTGATTAAATCTAAGAATATTATTTTTAGAGGTGCCCCAGGAACAGGAAAATCATATTTGGCTAAACAAATAGCTGCAGATATTATTTCTAATGGATATACGGATCAATATTCAGACCTTACAGAGGAACAAAAGCAACAGGTAGAGTTTGTCCAATTTCATCCAAGCTATGATTATTCGGACTTTGTAGAAGGCTTACGACCAAGGTTAAATGATGATGGTTCAATGGGATTTGAACTTCAAGATGGCATTTTTAAGTTATTTATAGATAAGGCTAGAAAAAACTATGAGGATTCTAAAAAGACAAAGGAAATGAGAGAGCAGGAAGTTTCCGCGAAAACCATTATGGCAAACTTCTTTTCTAATATATCCTTTGGAGAAGACCAGTTTAAAACCATAAAGGGAAATTCCTTTACGATTACTAATGTTGATGAAAAACATATTTATATATCTATTCCGGGTAATGATAACGTAGATAAGTTGAGCTTAAATATCAATGAAATTCAGAGAATGTTAGAATCTGATGCAACATTTGAAAAAGTAAGTGACATTACAAATTTCTTTGGAAAACAGTTTGCTACACAAGCATATTCTTATGATTTTGCAATCTATAAAGAAATTAAAGCAATTAAAGCATTAGATTTGAAAGCTCCAGTAGCACCGGTAGAATTAAAAAAGTATATCTTCATAATAGATGAAATCAATAGAGGTGAGATATCAAAGATTTTAGGAGAACTTTTCTTTTCAATTGATCCAGGATATAGAGGAAAAGCAGGAGAAGTTTCAACACAATTTTCTAATATGCACGTAAATCCTGAAGAAAAATTCTATATTCCGGAGAATGTATATATTATTGGTACAATGAATGATATTGATAGATCCGTAGATAGTTTTGATTTTGCGATGAGAAGACGTTTTAGGTTTGTTGAAATTAAGGCTGAAGACACTCAGGATATGCTTGAATCTCTTGAAAATGAAGAGTTGAAAACAGAAGCGTTAGCACGAATGGATAAACTAAATACTGAAATTATTAAAGTGGAAGATTTAAATGAAAATTATCAGATTGGTGCATCGTATTTCTTGAAACTAAAAACGGTAAGTTTTGATGAATTGTGGACGGATTATTTGAATCCACTTCTTCAAGATTATGTTCGTGGTTTATATGATGAAGAGGGCATCATGAAGAGATTCGCCAAAGCATATGGTTATGAGGCTTCAGATGAGGGTGACACATATGAAGCAGCTCAAAATTAAGGATAATCAATATAGAAAAAAGGAAGATTATAGCGAGATTCGTTCGGTTGTTAATCAGGTAGTGGATAAAACACTAGAACAATTAGAACGAGAAGGTGTGTTTGTTTTCCCTGAGGGAATAAAGGAAGCAGAAGATATTTCTAATGAACAAATGGTTTTGCAAAGCTACAACGATATGTATTGTTCTGGAAATATAATGGGATTTCTTGGCTCCGGTGATGAACGTTTAATAATTGAGTCGAGATTTAGTCTTGGGGAAACAGATTACTTTTTTCAATATTTGCTAGAAAAGGTTTTAGATTTCCCTAACTTTATTAACCTTGAAACAAGTGCTAATCAAGATGATAAAATGTTTAATTTGCTCCTTTTCTTATTTCCACATTACTTGAAAAATGCAGCTCGTAAAGGTGCTTTTAAAATGTATATTCGCAAGGATTATAATGATGGAAATGTAAAGGGTACAATTGATGTAAATAAGCATATCCAGAAGAATATTCCATTTGTTGGAAATATAGCATATAGCCAAAGGGAGTATTCATATGAAAACTATTTGATGGAGCTAATTCGACATACAATTGAGTTTATAAAGGGTAAATCATATGGTTATAAGCTTCTAAATTTGGCAAAAGATGAGGTTAAACTTGTAATTGATGCTACACCTAAATATCATGCGGCAGATAGACGTAACATTGTAGAAAAAAATAAGAAAAACATTATAAGACATGCTTATTATCATGAGTATAGGGATCTTCAAAAATTATGTATATTGATTTTGCAGAATCAACGACATCAATTTGGCTATAGTAATCGAAAGGTCTATGGGATTTTATTTGATGGGGCTTGGTTGTGGGAAGAATATATAAATACATTAATTAGTAATGATTTTTATCATCCTATGAATAAGCAAGGTTCAGGGGCTCAGAGACTGTTTTCGGGAAATGTTGGTTTAATATATCCAGATTTTTTGGGAAAGCGAGTAGAAAATCGTGTTGTTGCTGATGCTAAATATAAACCAATAGATAATATTGGGAATAAGGATTATCTGCAAGTATTAGCTTATATGTTCAGGTTTGATGCTAAAAGAGGATATTATCTTTATCCAGAGGCAACTCAGGGGAGCAGTTTATATTTGAAACTTAATAAAGGCTCCACATATGAAAAGAATGTGTCGGCTAGAGAAGATATATCAGTTATAAAACATGGGTTGAAGATTCCTAGAGATTGCGATAGCTATTCAGAATTTGTTAATAAAATAGGTGAAAATGAAGAGCATTTTGTTACAGAATTACTTAAATCAGAATTGGAATTAAGTTTATAGGTCACTTGTGGTCACCGTGACCACAAGTTGAAAATGGGGGTGAATGTTATTTTTGAGACGCTAACTATATTATTAAAAGAGCTAGATGATAACGAATATGGTGATTGGATTGTAGATAAGGAACATAAAGGAACTACTGATGATCCAATACAGATGCCTTTTGTTAATTATGGTCAAGTTGTAAGAAAACTAGAGCGTGAAATATATGCTTATGATGAAGGACATCCTGAAATGGGGCTACATAATTATCAAGAGATATTAGAAAAGAATAATATCAAATGGGAAACAAGATCTATGGATAATGCGGATGTTAATAATCTGGATGGACAGTGTGTTATGGCTTTACTTTTAGGTGCTGTTAGAGCAGATAGATTTTGTGAGGGCGCACTGTTGGGATTTTGCGAAAGCGGAGCCGTAAAAAAATGGCTCGAAAGATTACTAGAATTGGACGATGTATAAAAAGAATCACTTGTGGTCATTGTGACCACAAGTGATTTTCTAAAGGAGAAGTTAATTTGGGAGAAAAACTAAAATGTAGATTATGTGAAAAATTTTATGATGATAAGGATATGAGTGAAGAACATTACCCTGCTCATAGTGTAGGTAATGATGATATTATAGGTCTTGATTTTATTAAACTAATGGATACTTTAGTGGGAGAGAACCAAGACTTTAATAAAACCATGAATGAAGCTGCATCGAATGGAGATAATCTGATGAAAGTGGCTGAGAAGTATTTTGACCAGAATCTTGCTAAAGATTTATATCCAAAAGGTAGAACTGCACGGACACTATG
>JAILIO010000133.1 GCA_024695225.1 Lachnospiraceae bacterium | reverse complement strand
GATCCACTGCCGGCCGGCATAAATTATGGGACCGGAAGATGGCATGATCTCACTGACACTCACAAGGTGTGGTGTACCGATAATGAATACGAGAAATGGAGGGAAAAAGATTGAGATCAAATAGTCTGAAAATGATCATTTCGGTCCTCCTGTGCGCGACCCTATTTCTCTCCGGTTGCGGAGGAACGGGAAAGCCGAAAGCGGATCCCGGGAAGGAACTCACCGTAAACCTTGGCTCAATCGTGATCTCTGCGGACCCTCAGCTGGTTGCGGATATGACCAGTTTAAATGTATGTATGACGATGGCCGGGACCTTGTACAAATATGACCGCAATGACAATCTGGTGCCTTGTCTGGCTGAGAGCTATGAAGTTTCAGATGACGGTCTTGTATGGACATATCATCTGAGAGACGGCGCGGGCTGGAGTAACGGAGAGGAAGTGACTGCAGGGGATTTCGTCTTCGCATTTCAAAGGCTTGTGGATCCCGAGACAGGGAGTCAGAATGTGATATTTCTGACAGATTATTGCAGGGTCAGGAATGCCCGGGAGATATCAAGCGGAGAGATGGATGTAAGCAGTCTCGGTGTCAGAGCTGAAGATCCGAAGACTCTGGTGGTGGAGCTTGAAGAACCCTGTCCTTATTTGAATGCCTTATTTACAAATGTCGGTTTCGCACCCTGTAACAGGGAATTCTTTTATTCCTGCAACGGGGATTATGCTACGAGCCCTGATACAATGCTGAGTTCCGGCCCCTTTAAAGTGGACAGCTACGAGCCCATGTGCGCACAGATCCATTTCAGCAAAAATGAATATTATGTTGATTCGGATGATATTAAATTGCAGGGGGTTACCATGTATACCCTTGGCAATTCCCAACAGTCGATGATGTGTTTTGAAAAAGGCGAGATGGATGTTTTCACCATAGGAGGCGAACTTTTAGAAAAATACAAGGACGATCCCAGGATAGTCAACAGCGACGGATTGATGACTGTATTCCTTGTGTGTTCAAATAAAGAAGGACCCTTTAAAAACATAAAGATCAGAAGAGCCATCAGTAAGAGTGTGGACAGGGACAATATAGTTAAGAATGTATTCCGTACCGGATATAAGTCCAACAACAGACTCCTTTTCCCCGGGTTTTACGATAACAGTGACGGCAGTGATTTCGGGGAAAAGAACGCTGAATGGTATGACAGTATGTGCGGATATGACCCGGATGAGGCTGTAAAGCTTTGGGAGGAAGGACTTAAAGAGGAGGGCATAAGCAGCCTGAACCTGGAGATCGGGGTTACCGCCAACAGCAGCCTTTTGATCGAGGCTTTAAAAAGTCAGATAGAGTCAAATCTTCCGGGCATCAGTATCAACGCCAGGATCCTCACGAGCAAACAATGGATACAGGATCTTCAGTCACCGAAACAAGATCTGATGTATAGTGCCTGGGCGGCGGATTATGTGGACCCCTCGGCTTATTTGAATTATTTCGTGAAGGGTGATGATCGTGACCCGAATGTGTATTATTCGGAGACTTTCATCGATCTGTGCAGAAAGGCAGGAAGCGCAGAGGCCTGTGAAGATCCTGCCATGCGTGAGGAACTGCTTCAAAATGCCGAGAAGCAGCTCGTGGAAGATATGGCTTTTATCCCTTTGTTTTCCGGGGGGATTTCATATGCGATCTCGGACAAGGTTTCCGGATTGTATGTTGACCCTTTGGCGAGAGGTTTAATATATGAAGGAACTGAAAAGGAGACTGATCAATGAGAAAATATATCGGTAAGCGTATACTTATATCGATCTTTACGCTTCTTTTGATATTGCTGATCCTATTTATACTGATCTCTTTCATGCCGGGATCTCCCTTTAATGATCAGAAACTGTCTCAGGAGCAGATAGAAACTCTTTACAGGAAATACGGACTGGATAAGCCTTTATTTGAAAGATACCTGATCTATGTGATGAATATGCTCAGGGGAGACTTCGGGGTCAGTTATTCTCTTTCCATAAACACTCCCATAACCCAGCTTTTAAGCAGCCGGTTTCCCGTATCCGCAATGATTGGTTTCCTCAGCATGGTGGTCGGTTCTTTGGCGGGTATAATACTCGGATTTTGTACAGCGTTTTACAGATCCAAACCCCTCAATGCTGTATTCAATGTGATCACGGTCCTGGGAATTGCCGTGCCTTCCTACCTGCTTGCCATTTTGTTCAGTTATTATGTGGGTTACAAATGGGATATGCTGCCGCTCATATACGATTTCAGAAAACCGGTTTCATCCCTTGTGATGCCTGTGATGTCCATGAGTATGGTGGTGATGGCGGTGACTGCCAGATTTTCCCAGTCTGAAGCTCAGAAAGTGATCTCTTCCGATTATGTCCTGTTTGCAAAATGCCAGGGCATTACCGACAGTTATCTTATGATCAGATATGTGATACTGAATTCAGTCCTTCCCGTGATCACCGTTATGGCATCTCTCCTGGTCGGTCTCATAACGGGATCTTTGGTGATAGAGAGCATGTTTGCGATACCGGGGATCGGTTCTCTTATGAGCACAGCCATAGCGGCAAATGATTACAATGTGATACTGGCGCTGAGTTTTGTGTATTCCGCCATGTACATCGTGGTCATGCTGTTTCTGGATATCCTG
>JAILIO010000111.1 GCA_024695225.1 Lachnospiraceae bacterium | reverse complement strand
TGAGAGAGGTGGGGGATCAGTTGCCTGTTTCCCTGAAGGAGACAGCAGGCGGCGGACTTGCAAACACTCCCACAGGAAGAAAGCTTAAGGAACAGGTTTTTGGATCAAAATAATAACCGGATCATGTGTAAACTTTGTCTGAAATGATTCAGACTGAAGACTGTTATCATTTCTCCATAAGCATGACGATCATTATGTCTTGAAAGGAGAATGGTAATATGGAAATCGTTCATAATCGTAATGTCAGGTTGATCCAGTTGGTCATAGTATTTGTTATCAGTCTTGCGGGTGCAGTGCTGTCGGAGTACGATAGTGTTATAATGATGGTCAAAAGCACTCTGATGTACACATGTATTTTTGGAGGAACCTTGGCTGCTTTTTCAAAAAGTGGTCTGTTAAGAGAAGCATTTCAAAATTCTTTTCATTTTGAGGGATTTGACTTGATATTATTGGTCCATCCCACTTTGTTTGTCGTTGAAATTTTTAAACTATTGTTCCTGGCGGCTGTCATTATGGTCAGAGTGATCGTCAACATTGTAGCATATCCTGTATCTACAATTCATCTGTGTGTTGCAAGTCACTTTTGATCAAAAAACAGCCTGAAATGATTTTATTTTCGGATATTTCCACAGTCCCATGATAAAAAGAGAACAGTGTACTCTTATGATCGTTGTCAGAGTACACTGTTCACTAAATCCTAAAACCTGCTGATCAGATCCTTGTGGTTTCAGATGGAAGGATAGACGGATCCCTGAGTTTAATAAATATCATTCAGATCTTTGCTGATCTTCAGTGCTTTCATAAGTATCGGTTTTATTTTCTGATTCATTTGAACCATCTTTTATTTCTGCTTCATTACTGACCTCTGATGTCATTGACGGGGAAATGCCGGGGTCGTAGACGGAGCTTTGAGCATTTGCCTGATCATATGTATGATCTTCGGTAAAAGAATCCGAACCGAATGTCTGCTGCTGTGGAGCAGGGGCAAGCTTCCAGGTAAGGGCAGTATAAAGTTCTGAATTCGTGGCGTACTGGTAAGGCGCTGCGTAAAAGATCCTGACCAGTCCCAGAGTGATGGCTCCCAGCAGGTTCCACCCGATAAATGAAAGATCCAAAAGGAAAGCATTCCATTTGTCGCCGTCCATCATTACCTTTGAAAGGCGAAATGCTTCATCCATGTCTATCTCCGGATGCTCCGAAAGGATGTAGGGTATCATCCGGTACTCGTAGGACTTTATTACCCCGGGGACTATAAACAAAAGTGACCACAGGGTTGTGTAAAGGCCCCGGAAGAACATGATCTTCACAACATTCATATAGGCTGTGCTCATGGGCCATGTGATATTTCCCAGGTACGCCTGGTAGCGCTGCCCCATGACAAATACGCGCTGACACCCGCATTGCAGCGGCTGCAACGCAAAGACAGCTATTGCCAGAGATATTATGAATACCAGTAAGAATATGCCTGTAAAAATGCCGATAAAAACAGGAAAAGAACCTGATCCGATCAGATCTTCAAACAATTCTTCTATATCGTCCGCTTCGTAATGCTTTCCATTTATGTCCCAGTCAAAAGAACCCGAAAAAGACGAGTCCTCGGAAAAACTGTTCGTATGCAGGGGTAAATTGATGCGCACAGAAGGGAAAGTGCCTGTTGTAAGCATGAGTATCAGCGCTGCCAGAAGATATTTCCAATAATTCCTGCTGACAGCTGCTCTTCCGCGATTTTTGAGTTCTGATATCTTCCAATTTACATTCATGATCTTTTCCTTTCGTTAATAGATAAACTGTTATCGGTCCATCTCGGTAAATTTCATTAGAAGTTAAAGCCGGTGCAATTGGAAAGGTCCAGCCGTTTCAGATTCTTAAGTGAAGAATAATCTGTGGCGGGACAGTTATCCAGATGTAATTCAGTCAGAGTCATACACTTGGACAGAGGCGATACATCTGTGACCGGATTGTTTGAAAGACTTATGTTTTCGATCTTTTCAAGGGATGCAAGAGGGGACACATCCTTGATCTGGTTTTCTGCAAGGTACAGGCTCTTCAGATTCTGCAGTTTTGAGAGACTGCTGATATCTGTGATCTTGTTTGTCCCAAGACTCAATATATCAAGGCTTGTAAGGGATTCAAGGGGCTTTAGATCTGAAATATAGTTGTTGTCAAGGGACAGGCATTTCAGAAACTGAAGTTCGCTTACATCGCCTATCTCGGTTATATCGTTCATGAGTACGGAAACCTCGGAGAGGTTTTTGAATTTGTTCAAGTCCGTGAGACTTGAAACGTCGCCTCTGGCGTTGTCTGCAACGGCATATTTAAGCATTACGGAGATCTCACCTGAATCCTCAGTGACGCTGTTCCCGACTATGTAGAGCTTGGAAAATCCCAAAAGATCCTTTTCCGTGACCTCTGTGGAATTCTTGCCAAGGTATTTCCCGATCACGCGTCCCATGGCCGGATCCTCCCAGGTGACAGGCTTTTCGGAGCCCGTGTTTGCAGCAGCAGGGGTCTGTCCTTCGGAAGTACTCTGACCTTCGGAACCTGTCTGAGCGCCGGCAGGTGCCTGCATGCTTTCAGAGACCTGACTCTCAACAGCAGAAGAGGAGTCACCGCCCTTGCTCTTGGCATCCGCATTCTTCTTTTCTGCAGAAGCAGTGGTTTCCTTTGTGTCCGCCGGGACAGACTCTGCTTTGGTATCGGGCAGAACTGTCTCTGTCACAGCTTCCCCGGTCATCTCAGCGATCTGATCTTCGAGCTTTGACACTTTGGATTTATAGTAGAACAGAAAGATCGTCAGGATCACTATTATCACTATCATTGCGATCAAAAAAGTGGCGGTCAGAGCGCTCCCGGGATCCTGCTCGCTGCTCTGATTATTGTGTTCATAATTATTTTCCATATTTCTTTCAACCATTTAATATCCTCCTTCTCGGGACTGATCATCCTTTACAGTCGGCATTCCTGCGTGATCGCAGGATCTTTATGCTTTCATCTTATCAAAAACTTCTATATAATACACCCATATTTCTGTACCGTCAAAATCGTTGTTTTCGTTAAGGCATTGTTTATCCTTTTTATTTCCCTATTTGGAATTTTTGTGATATTATGTGAAAGGCTATGTATAAAGACAGAATTTCAGTAAAACCCGCGTTTCCTTATCCGGTGGGGTCATACAGGACTGACGAAGGGATCCGCTTTTCCGCATGCTTTCCGGATCTGACAAAAGAGTGCGGAGTCGTTGTTTACTTCGGAGGACAGACCAGAGGAAAGAGGATAGCTTTTCCCCCTGAGTGCAGATATGGCGATATTTATTGCGCCCTTGTGTCAGGTCTGCCCGAAAATACAGGATACAGGTATTACTGTGGCGATGAAGAATTCGCCGACCGGTATGCTGCCCGGGGTGATTGTAATGGTCATTTCGGCGATAAGGGCCGGTACAGGAGCCTGATCGCATACCCGGTACTCGGCAGTGAACACTGTGGTACAGGGGATCACAGGCCTCATATTCCCTATTGTGACACTATATTTTATGTGGTGAATGTGCGCGCCTACACCATGCACAGATCATCCCATGCCCGGGAAAAGGGCACTTTTGACGGTGTCCGCGAGAAGATCCCCTATATGAAGGAGCTGGGGGTGACCTCCGTCATACTGATGCCTGCCTACGATTTCAATGAAGATATAGGTGAGTCTGACAGGATCAGAGCTGCTTCATCCATGGAATATGCAGCCCGCTCTTACAAGAATCCTGACAGTGAAACTGTAAAGTGCAATATCTGGGGATATACGGATGAAGCCAGATATAAGATGCCAAACCCCGCTTTTTCAAGGCGGGATCCTGTGAAATCTTTCAAGGATCTGGTCTCAGCCCTTCACGATGAGGGGATGGAACTGATAATGCAGATGTATTTCACAGACGATCTCACCGATTGCCAGAAGATGCATATACTTGACTTTTGGATGGCGGCTTACGGGGTTGACGGTTTCGAGTTGATAGGGCCATCCGTCAACAGCCGTGAGATAGTGAGAGACCCGATGCTTTCCGATGTAAAACTGATATTCAGCGGATGGCAGACCGATGATTACGTCAGGTCTCTTCCAAACGTGTGTATCACCGATGAGATGCCCATGGTCACCATGAGACGGTTCCTCAAAGGGGATTCGGACCAGGTGTCGGGCATGATCTCCCTTTTGAAAAATGTCCCTGCTCCCTGTGCAAGAACAGTATATGTCGCCCGTGAGCGTGGGATGAGGCTGAGTGATGTTGTTACTTACAATGAAAAGCACAATGCGGAAAACGGAGAGGACGGCAGGGACGGCGATGCCACCGATCACAGCTGGAACTGCGGAACAGAAGGACCTACCAGAAAGAAAGGGATCTCAGCCCTTCGTCTCAGACAGGAGAAGAATCTTGCAACCATGATGCTGCTGTCCCAGGGGACTCCGGTGATCTACGGCGGCGATGAATTTCTGTCCACACAGAATGGAAATAATAACCCATATTGCCAGGATAACGATACATTTTATGTGAAGTGGAACGAAACAAAGGCAGCGCAGGATTTTCATCAATGGATCAAAGCGCTTATCGATCTTCGAAAAGCTCACAGATCCCTTCACATGGACAGGGCTTTCAGGCTTACGGATTATCTTTCCTACGGGTGTCCGGATATATCCTTCCATGGACAGGATGTCTGGAGAGCCAGGACAGATCCGGTCAGCCACAGCTTCGCAGTGCTGTATGCCCTGAAATACGGTGACGGCACAGATGAGGGGTATATCTACGCAGGTTTCAATATGCATTGGGAAAAACATGTATTTTCGCTGCCCACGATACCCGGCGGGGGTGTGTGGGAACTGTATATGAACAGTGGAAATGCCAGGCTGTCAGAGGACGGTCTTTCGGTCACCGCAGAGCAAAGGTCTGTGTTTATTCTGAAGAGCGGTGCATTGTGAATAAAGCGATCTCACATTTCATCACAATAACCCGGCACAGGATGCTGGTCTGTAAAGGATGCTTCAAGGTAGGATTGTACTGGCAGGGGCTTACACACGACCTGTCTAAATATTCTCCCTCGGAATTCATGGTGGGCGTGAGATACTACCAGGGGAACCGAAGCCCTAACAATGCGGAACGTGAGGATAAGGGCTTTTCAGAGGCATGGCTGCATCACAAGGGTAGAAATAAACATCATTATGAGTACTGGTTTGATTATTCATCCAGAGAGGGTATTGGACTTATACCGGTGCCCATGCCAAACAGATATATCGTGGAGATGGTGATGGACAGGATAGCGGCCTGCAAGGTGTATCAGAAGGGGAATTACAAGGATTCTTCTCCCCTTGAATACCTTGAGTCCGGAAAAACTCCTGAGATAATGCATGAGACAACCTGGAAGAAACTCCATTTTCTCCTGAGAATGCTCTCTGAAAAAGGGGAGGAGAAGACTTTTCATTACATAAAGCATGTGTTCCTGAAACGTGGAAAAGGGGGCAGAAAAAATGTTCGCGCATCTTAAGGGAAGGTTATGCGGGGTTGATGAAGGCTCTGCGGTTATAGAAGTAAACGGCGTAGGCTTCAACGTATATATGCCCGCCGGGGAGCTTATGTCCCTTGAGAACGGGGCTGAGATGATGGTTTACACATACACCAGCGTGAGGGAGGATGCTATCCAGCTTTTCGGATTTCTGGAGAAAGAAGAACTTTCCCTTTTTAAGAGGCTGATAAGTGTGAACGGAGTGGGACCCAAGGCAGGTCTTTCACTGTTGTCAGCTCTGGATGCGGATTCCCTTTCATTTGCCATAGCAAGCGGCGATCACGCCGCTATCTCCAAAGCTCCCGGTATCGGAAAGAAGACTGCTGAGAGGATCATACTGGAACTCAAGGGAAAGATAGAACTGCCTGCGGCCATCGAGGGAACAGATAGCAGTTCGGGGGTTGCAGTGCGTGGGGCTGCGGCTACGGAAGCTGTGGAAGCCCTTATTTCCCTGGGTTACAGTCAGGCTGTGAGTGCGCGCGCAGTGGAGATGGCGAAAGCTTCAGAGGACATGGACACTGAGACCATACTCAGGGAAGCTCTGAGAAATCTGTAATAATTTGCGTATGATCGTGCGTTTGTGAAGAATACCCGGGGATCGGCACATTTTGGGCGGACGTGAAGATCCGTTACGGAAAGCGGAACAAGGTATGGAAAGAGTTATTGAGACAGGTGTTCAGAGGGGAGAGGAGAGAGACGACCGCTCCCTGAGACCCAAAACACTTAAAGATTATGTGGGACAGGAGGAGATAAAGAAAAATCTTTCTGTCTATATAAAGGCTGCAAAGGAAAGAGGGGATTCCCTGGATCATGTGCTGCTGTATGGCCCGCCGGGACTTGGGAAGACCACCCTGGCCGGCATCATCGCAAATGAGATGGGGGTTCACATGAAGGTCACCAGCGGCCCTGCCATAGAGAAGACAGGGGAGATGGCATCGGTGCTGAACAACCTGAAAAGCGGTGACATCCTGTTTGTGGACGAGATACACAGGCTTAACAGGCAGGTTGAGGAGGTGCTTTATCCGGCCATGGAGGATTATGCCATCGACATAATGATAGGCCGGGGGGCGGCCGCCAGGTCCATAAGGCTGAATCTTCCCCACTTCACCCTTGTGGGAGCCACCACCAGGGCGGGGCTTTTGTCGGCGCCCTTGAGGGACAGGTTCGGAGTGATACAGAGACTGGAGTTTTATACTCCGGAACAGCTTGAAACCATAGTCACCGCATCAGCGGGAAAACTGAATGTGGAGATCGACAGGGACGGCGCTTATGAGATAGCAAGGAGGAGTCGCGGGACACCGAGGATCGCAAACAGGCTGTTAAAGAGGGCCAGGGATTTCGCCCAGGTAAGGTTTGACGGCAGGATCACCCTGGAGGCAGCTGAGGAAACCCTGACGCTTTTGCAGATAGACAAACTGGGGCTGGACAAACTGGACAGACGCATACTCAATACCATGATAGACAACTTCAAGGGGGGACCGGTGGGACTGGATACACTTGCTGCTGCGCTCTCTGAGGACTCGGGAACCCTGGAGGATGTATATGAACCCTATCTCATACAGCTGGGATTGATAAACAGAACCCCCAGGGGAAGGGTGGTTACCGAAAAGGCTTATATACATTTGGGCAGACTTGTTGTATAAGTGTACACTGTGATTATTTGTTTGGGAGTGAGAGAGCGATGGGAAAAAATTTTGATGAAGAGCAGAAAATGTCCGGAAAGATAGATGTGGAGGTCAGGATAGGCAACAGAGTGCTGACCATCAGCGGATATGAAAGCGAAGAATACCTGCAGAAAGTGGCGACTTACATAAATAAAAAATTTGCTGAATATGCTGACGATGACGGTTTCAGGAAGCTCAATTCCGACATGCAGAACATGCTTCTCGAGATCAATATAGCCGACGATTATTTCAAGGCAAAGAAGCAGATAAGCCTTCTGGAAGAAAAGGTCAAGGAAAAAGAAAAAGAGATCTATGATCTGAAACACGATCTGACAAACTACCAGGTCAGGCTTGCAAACCACGGTAAGAAATAAAACTTCTGATGGGACAGGCTTTTAATTACCTCGAATCATATCTGCTGCATCTTTCAAAATACTTTATGCCCATGTACCTGTGCGTATTTACGGCATTGAGTTTTTTTGCGCTGACTTCAAAAGGCTGGAAACATATAAAAGTGATCTGTGACCTGCAGCTGGTGCTCATGTTCCTCACACATTTCTCAGGGGCAGCGGTGGTGTGCCTCAGAACGGGGAAACCCACTTATCTCCTGCTGTATGCTTTCCAGCAGATATTGATCTTTGCCCTGATCGTGCTGACCAATATGATCTATCCCGAAGGGGACAGGCTTTTGATAAACAACATGTGCATGATGCTGTCGATAGGGTGTATCATGCTGATGCGTCTGGATTTCAGCGGAGCTGTGAAACAGTTCTTCATCATCGTGGTCTCCACGGCGGTGTGTCTTGTGATCCCTTATCTGATAGACAGTCTCAAAAGGCTGCCGGATCTCAAATGGCTGTATGCGGTGGTGAGCGTTTCTGCCCTTGCGGTTGTGTTTTTCCTGGGAAGCGCAGTAAACGGCGCCAGGATCTCATATACCATCCACGGGATCACCTTCCAGCCCTCGGAACTTGTGAAGATCCTGTTCGTTTTCTATCTCTCATCGGCATTTTTTGAACATTCCGGCATGAAGGAAGTTGTGGAGACAGCTCTTATCTCCCTGTCCCTTGTGCTGCTCCTGGTGCTGTCAAGAGATCTGGGAAGCGCCCTTATTTTCTTTGTGGTCTACCTGGCCATACTGTTCTATGCCACGGGCAGATGGCCTTATCTGGTGGCAGGGGCCGGGATGGCAGCCATCGGGAGCCTGGGAGCCTACAAATACTTTACCCACGTGAAAATGAGGGTGGATGCGTGGCTGGACCCCTGGAGCATGATAGAGGATGCCGGGTATCAGGTGACCCAGTCCCTTTTTGCCATAAGCGGCGGTGGACTTTTCGGAACGGGGCTTATGTGTGGAAATCCCACCTCCATCCCTTATGTGGAACAGGATTTTATTTTTTCCGCCATAACCGAGGAACTGGGGATCATATTTGCCCTGGCCCTGGTGGGGCTTGCGTTTGCCACATTTCTGGACTTCGTGATCATTTCCGGGGCAGCTTTTGACAGATTTGACAGGATCATAAGTTTCGGACTTGGGGTGACATATATTTTCCAGATATTCCTGACCGTGGGCGGCGGCACGAAGTTTATCCCCATGACCGGAGTCACCTTCCCGCTTTTGAGTTCCGGAGGGACTTCGGTGCTGACTACCCTGGTGATGTTCTATGTGACGGAAGGGGTGTCGGCCCGGGCGTATTCTTCCGAAATATAGTGGCTTTAGAGAGAGGATCATGGATCGTAGAAGAGACAGGAGAAAGATAGATTATTTCAGGCTTCCCAGCATGAGGGTCAGCGCCATTGTGATCTGTGTCATGTTTGGCGCAGTGTTCTTTGCCATGTGCGTGTATTTCGCCCACTATGCCCTCACAAACCAGAGGAAGCTTATGTCCAACAGCTACAACACCCATACGGCTGTGCTGTCCAAGCAGCACACCCGGGGCACCATTTACGCCGCAGACCATACGGTGCTTGCGGAGACTGTGACTGGTGAGGACGGGAAGGATGTGAGGTCCTATCCCTTCGGCTCCCTCTATGCCCATGCGGTGGGCTACGCAGCAAAAGGGAAATCGGGTATAGAGTCGGTTTACAATTTTTATCTGGTGAATTCCTCCATTTCCCTGAATGACAAGGTAAAATATGACACCACAGGGGACAAATATCCCGGGGACGATGTGAACACGACCCTGAATCCGGCCCTTCAGTCTGTGGCATCGTCGACTCTGGGAGTCTACGACGGGGCGATACTGGTGACTGAAGTGAAGACGGGGCGGATCCTGGCCATGGTGTCAAAGCCGGATTTCGATCCTAATCAGATCGAAGAGATATGGGAAAAGGTCCAGTATGATGCATCTTCTTCGGTGCTGCTGAACCGGGTGAAGGACGGTCTGTATCCCCCCGGGTCCACATTTAAGATATTTACTTCCCTTGAATACATAAGGGAGAATCCGGACACTTATTCCAATTATAAATACAACTGCACCGGAAAGTACACCAGCGGTCAGGACAGCATCAGCTGTTACCACGGCTCTGTCCACGGAAATGTGAACTTCAAGTCTTCATTTGCAAAATCCTGCAATTCCTCCTATGCAAATATAGGCATGGGGCTTGACCGGGACAGCCTGAACAGGACTCTTTCCCAGTGCCTTTTCGGCTCGGAACTGCCCATAGACCTGCCTACATCGAAAAGCTCTGTTGCGGTCAGCAACGAACTCAGCGACGGTGATATGATGGAGATATGCATAGGGCAGGGTATGACCACCATCACGCCCCTTCACCTGAATATGATGACATGCGCTGTGGCAAATAACGGCGTCCTTATGAAAATGAGACTGGCGGACAGCATAACGGATGCAAACGGCAAAGTGGTGCAGGAATTTAAATCCGAGAGATACGGATCGCTTATGACGGAAACTGAAAGCCAGGCTATACGGACCCTGATGGAAGCGGTGGTGGACGGGGGCACCGGAAAGAAACTGAACGGTCTTTCCTACACCGCTGCCGGAAAGACCGGATCTGCCGAGTATGGCACGGTGAAAGGACAGAGCCATGCCTGGTTTACCGGCTACGCCCCTGCTGAGGAGCCGGAGATAGCGGTAACTGTCATCATCGAAGGCGCGGGGAGCGGAGGTGACTACGCCGTGCCACTGGCCAAGAGGGTCTTTGATCAGTATTTTGGCGTATACGACTACAACGGCTGAAATGTTGACTTGACATCCTGTTTTTCTTATACTTCATTTGGAGGAAAAGTATTATGAAGACAATAGCACAGATGGAATTAAAGCCCGGTATGTTGCTTTTCGAGGATGTTGTGGACTATAGCGGGAAGGTTCTTTTTTACCGGCGGAGATGTGCTTTCCGATGACGATATAAAAGTTCTCGGAAGGCATAATGTCATTGCCGTATCAGTAAAAGAAGATATAGATCTGGCCACTACTCATTTCGAGAAGGTCATGCTCAGCGCTGATTTCAAGAAATTCTCTGCGGCATACCGGTCGGATATGCCTAAGTACAGAGGGATCATCGATTCGGCGATAACTGAGAAAAAACCTGTTGATGTGCGGGCGATAATGCAGATTTATTCAAGGCTTGTCCGCTGTGCATCTACAGGGGAGCGCATGCTGGATTTCCTTTACAATATGACGCCCGGCGAGGAGGATGTCACATATGCGCATACTCTTAACAGCGCTATAATCGCAGGTGTCTTTTCAAAATGGCTGGATATAACCCAGAATGACACCTTTATTTTCATAATGTGCGGTTTTCTCTACGACGTCGGGAAACTCCTGATAGACCCGAATATACTGAACAAGCCGGGTAAACTTACAGATGAAGAGTTTGCAATAATAAGGACCCATGCAAGGCTTGGTTACGATATGCTGAACGGGATGGAGGGCATAGACCCGGTGATCGCAAAGGTGGCGCTCCAGCACCACGAGCGCATGGACGGCAGCGGTTATCCCTTTCATTTAAGGGGGAATCAGATAGACAGATTTGCCAAGTATATTGCCATAGTGGATGCCTACGAAGCCATGACCAGAGTCAGGGTGTACAGGATGCCTCTGAATCCCTTCCAGGTCATCGCAAACTTTGAGAAGGACGGCGCTACCAGGTTCGACATGAACGTGCTGAATCCCATAATGCGCCATGTGGCTTCCACCCAGCTGGGTTTTGAAGTTGAGCTCTCTGACGGCACCCATGGAAATATCATCCTTGTGAACGACAAGAAGCTTTCCCGGCCGCTGATAAAGACATCAAAGGACGAGATAATCGATCTTTCGGTCAGGACGGATCTGGAGATAGAATCCATTCATTGATGATCATTAAGGTTTTGATCCACAAGGCGGATTTAAGGGCTGATGATACAAGGAACAGGCCTTCTGTCTGTCGGAGACATCACGGGTGCACAGATGTTGAGATTTTTAAAGAAAGTATATAGCTGTGAAGTGAAGAACCCGAAGGGGGAGATAGGGCTGCTGTCAAAGGGGTGGTATTCTCCGTCCGTGTACATGGTATGCCTGGAGCGGAACGGGGCCTTTCTCAGCATCATAAATACCGCTTCTATGAAAGCGCAGTATCACCATCATGAGGAAGATTATACCGTGGCAGGTATTTCTTCCACATACCGCGGGGCGCTGTCAGTCGTAAAGAGAATGACAGAGGACTGTCTTAAGGACACAGGGAACGCGGATGTAAGGGATTATATTTTGAAACTGGACACGGAAGGCAGATAATGGCTGTATTTCTTGCCGTATTAAAGACTATAGGGATCGTGCTGCTTTTGATCATTGCAGTGATCCTGATCATATTGCTTCTGGTGCTGTTTTTCCCGGTATTTTATAAACTTTCTGCCGTGCGCACTGAAAATGAAGGGGACCCCCCGGTGGATGCCCGGCTCAATGCCAACTGGCTCTTTGGGTTTGTTCGGGCAACGGGAGTTTGGAACGGAAGTCTGGATGTGAAAGTGAAAGTCCTGTGTTTCACTGTATTCAGAATTCCGGGACCTGATGACAATGAGAACCCGGAGGACGGGTACATCACGGATGAAGATCTTCAGATGGCACTGGAGGAAACCGGAGATGCCGGGGATATCGGAGAAACCGTGGCCTCTGACGACCTTTCCTCCGCAGAGGACAGCGACGGAGCTGGTGAAGAGGTTTCGGATCAAGGCCCCGGTGATGAGACTTCTGAACAGAGCGGTGGTGACGAGGCTGAAAACTCTGAGGGACCGCAGGACAGCGCCCCGGATGAAGATGAAATAACTGATGAACCTGAAGAAGAAAATAAAATATTTAAGTTTTTCGAGTATTTAAGCCGTCTTCCGGATATAGTCCGGAAAGTGTTCTGTACTTTGAAAAAAGCCTGTGATAATATCATAAAGGCGCCTGAATATATCAATTATTATCTGATGCTGCTGCAGGCAGAACGCACGGGACGGGCTTTTGAAAAAGCTGTCAGGAGAGGCGGGAAGATCATAACAGAGATCCTTCCCAGAAACTGGAAAGCCGATCTTACGGTTGGCACCGGGGATCCCGATTCCACGGGGCTCATAACAGAGATATATTCCATGGCATATCCCTTTGTGGCGGGGCACACAGACTACACTGCCGATTATGACAACAGTACGTTTTTGCTGGATCTGTCGGCTAAAGGCCACATAATGATAGTCGTGCTTTTATACCAGGGCTTTCTGCTGTACATAGATAAAGACATCAAAAAGACGATAAAGAGATTCAGAAGGGAGAAAGAGTAATGTCTGATAATGACAAGAGTTTTGATTCCGTTATCGATTCCCTTATTGACGGGATGCATGGCCTGATTTCTTCAAAGACTGTGGTGGGAGAACCTGTGACAGTCGGTGATACGATCATAGTGCCGCTTGTGGAGGTGTCCTTCGGAGCAGGGGGCGGAGCGGCCTCAGGCACCAAGAGCGGTGTTGGAAATGCCGGGGGAATGCACGGCAAGATGTCTCCTTCGGCAGTTCTGGTCATCCGAAATGGCATAACAAGGCTTGTGAGCGTAAAGGATCAGAACACCGTTGCCAAACTTCTGGATATGGCGCCTGATGTCATTGACAGATTCTTTGGTCCCAAGGGACCGGATATGCCCGATGACACGGCAGTTGATATGGTATTCCCCGATAAGGACAACGACAGCTCGGACAGTGAATGATGATCACAATTGTAAACCTTTGAACAGTCAGACGAGGAGCCTGAAGAATTGAGATACGAAGATCCGGAAGACCTTATGTACGAAGAAGCCAGGGATGCAGAACCCCATGATGAAGCCGAATCCATAGACAAGGTGTGGCTTTTTATGGAGAATGTGCGCATAAAGGCCGAATGGGAAAAGATCAATCGCGACAAAAACATGATCGAGCAAAAACTGGACATCCTCAAAAGAGGGTTCGCCGAGCTTGATTCCGACAGAAGGGATCTGAGAGAAAAATGGGCGAGGCTGGACGCCAGGGAGGCTCTTCTGTCCGACAGGAACATGGCTGAAGAGGATGTGAGTGTTTTCTTCAGGGGCGTGAGAGACCCTGTGGCCCTGAAAAAGAGGTACAGGGATCTTTCAAAGATATATCATCCCGATAACCATTCGGGGGACAGGGAAGTGTTCAGAAGCATTACCAAAGAGTATGAAAAACTTAAAGAGAGTATGATGGACAGATACAAAGTGGTATAAAAAACCCGGAGCAATTTTGCTCCGGGCCTTTTTTAGCGCTCAACTTTTCCTGATCTCAGACATCTGGTACATACATGCATTGTCTTTGTAGCTCCGTTGACTTTGCAGGTAACCTTTCTGACATTGGAATTCCACATACGGTTTGCCCTTCTGTGTGAGTGGCTGACTTTGCAGCCGAAATGGGCTCCCTTTCCGCATATATCACATTTGGCCATTTTTAAGCACCTCCCTTAGGACATATTTTTATTTGCTTTTAACGCGCAACGAAAGTATAATAGCAAAAGACTTTTTTCATTGCAAGAGGAAATCTGAATTTATTATTATAAAAAGACAGGAGGACAGATGGGAAATTCATCGATAGATACACATCTGGGCAGGATCGATGTGGACGAGAGCGTAGTGGCGAGATGTGCCGCAGCCGTTGCCGATGAGTGCTTCGGCGTGGTCGGTATGGCGGCCGTGGGTATGAAGGACGGCATTGTGAAGCTGCTCGGCGGCAGGGACAGCACCCGGGGTATACGCGTTGTGATGAAGGACAGCCGTATTTCAGTGGATCTTCACATCATCGTTTCCTATGGAGTCAGCATAATGACAGTGGCTGCAAATCTTCAGGAGTCTGTGAAATACAGGCTGGAGCAGTTCACAGGCCTTACTACTGAGAGAGTTGACGTGTACGTCGAAGGCGTGCGCGTGATCGATTGAGGAGGATATTACATTGGGAGAGCAGACACTTGATCCCCGTATGATTGCCCATATGTTTCTGTGTGGCGCAAGAAAGCTTGAGTCAGACAGGGATCATATAAATGAACTGAACGTTTTTCCTGTGCCGGACGGAGATACAGGCACAAACATGACATTGACTGTGATGTCCGCAGCCCGGGAGGTTGCAACCCTCTACATGTCAAACGATGTGGAGATGAAATCCCTCTGCAAGGCTGTTTCCGGAGGCTCGCTGAGAGGGGCCAGAGGCAATTCCGGGGTCATATTGTCGCAGTTGTTCAGAGGGTTTACAAAATCCATAAGAGATAAGGAGACCCTGGGCACATCGGACCTGTCGGAAGCCTTTGAAAAAGCGGTTGAAACTGCATATAAAGCCGTTATGAAACCCAAGGAAGGAACGATCCTGACAGTTGCCAGAGGAGTGTCCGAAAAGGCCTCAGAGATAGCATCATCCAAGGGAGATGACCTTAAGGGATTCTTTGAAGAAATGGTCA
>JAILIO010000087.1 GCA_024695225.1 Lachnospiraceae bacterium | reverse complement strand
TCCTTATTGATATCTCTCCGGGGACGATGGCAATGGCGGCTTCGTCGTGGTGGGCCAGTATCCCCATCTGCCCGTCTGCAAGGGGAAGGGTGGCCTCCTCAACCTTGCCGTTGAAGAAAGTGCCGTTCATGGAGGTCATTCTGAGATAGAACCGGGGGTTCAAGTGTAATCCTCCTCGTGCTCTACCCTGATCTCATCGGCCCTCTTCATAACATCTTCGATGGTTCCCTGATTAAAAAAGGCCTCTTCGGGATAGTCGTCCATCTTTCCGTCCAGGATGGAACGGAAGCCTTTTATGGTCTGCTCAGTGGTCACATACTTCCCCGGTATGCCGGTAAACTGTTCAGCAACGGTGAAGGGCTGGGAAAGGAACCTTTGTACCTTACGGGCCCTGTAAACGATGCTCTTATCATTGTCGGACAACTCTTCCATTCCCAAAATGGCTATGATGTCCTGGAGATCATTGTACTTCTGAAGGACCTCCTGGACTTCCCGGGCAGTTCTGTAGTGCTCTCTTCCCACTGTGCTCTCCTCCAGGATCCTGGATGTGGAAGCCAGGGGATCCACCGCCGGATACAGTCCCTGTTCCGCGATCTTCCTGGACAGGACGGTGGTGGCGTCCAGATGGGTAAAGGTTGTGGCGGGAGCCGGGTCGGTAATATCATCCGCCGGCACATACACAGCCTGAACGCTTGTGATGGATCCGTTCTCGGTGGAAGCTATCCTCTCCTGAACAGAACCCACATCATTTCCAAGGGTGGGCTGGTAACCCACGGCAGAGGGCATCCTGCCCAGGAGGGCGGACACCTCGGAACCGGCCTGCACGTACCTGAATATGTTGTCCACAAAGAGCAGGATGTCTTTATTTCTCTCATCCCGGAAATACTCGGCCATGGTGAGTCCGGTCTCCAGGACTTTCATCCTGGCCCCGGGGGGCTCGTTCATCTGTCCGAAGACCAGGGCAGTCTTTTCTATGACCCCGGACTCTTTCATCTCCAGCCACAGATCGTTGCCTTCCCTGGAGCGTTCTCCGACTCCGGTAAATATGGAATAACCGCCGCTGGCAACGGCCACGTTGTTGATAAGTTCCTGTATCAGCACGGTCTTTCCAACGCCGGCGCCGCCGAATAGGCCGATCTTGCCGCCCTTTGCATAGGGGGCCAGAAGATCTATAACCTTGATGCCGGTCTCAAATACCTCGGAAACGGGTTTCAGCTCGTGAAATGGCGGCGGATCCCTGTGTATGCACCACATCTCACCGTCCGTTATGTCAGGACCGCCGTCCAGGGTCTCTCCAAAGACGTTGAACAGCCTGCCCAGGGTGTTCTCACCCACCGGCACCTTTATCCCACTGCCTGTGGCGGTGACTTCCTGCTCTCTCTTAAGGCCTTCACTGGGGGACAGCATGATACAGCGGACGGTTCCGCCACCCACATGCTGCTCCACCTCCATGACCCTTCTCTCACCGTTTACAAGGGTCTCTAAGGCGTCTCCGATCCTGGGGAGATTTCCTTCTTTAAATACCGCGTCTACCACGGGTCCCGATATTTTTGATATCTTTCCTGTATTCATCTGGTCATCCCTGTTTTTCTTCCGGAACAGACCTCGCTGATCTGCATGGTTATGGATTCCTGTCTGACCCTGTTGTGCTCCACGTTCAGTTCTCTCAGCATTTCATCTGCGTTGTCCGTGGCGCTCTTCATGGCGGTCATCCTGGAATTCTGCTCACAGCAGGCCGATTCTATAAGCGTTCCGTATATCATCCCGGCTATGTATCCGGGGACGATGCTGTCAACCACAGCCTCCGGAGAGGGCACCATGGTAAACTCTTCATTTATTATCCCGCTGAAACCCTCGGGCATGTTCACTTCGCTGTAGCCCAAAAACTTCTGTTTCTGCAGGGGCAGGACCTGGAGATTCTCCACCTCCATGCCCATCTTGCCGGTCATGGCAGTGTAAATGATATGTATCTCATCAAGCCTTCCGTCGATCTCGCTGTAACGGTTCAGGATATAATCGGAGATATCCCTGGATCTGGACCTGGAGGGATGGCCTGTGGTGAAGATAAAAGTGGCAGACACGTCGTACCCTCTGGCGACGCAGTACCTTCTCCCCTGCTCTCCCACCACATAGAGTCTTACGTGATACCCTTTTTCCTTTGCCTTTTCTATCTCGGCATCGGCCACCTTCATTATATTGTGGGTGAAGGCTCCGGTGAGACCTTTGTCCGCAGTGACCACAAAATACCCCACTCTCCTGGGATCCGGGCGTTTCAGATACTCTTCGGTGTTGCCGAAATACTTGTGACGGATGTCCGGCATGTGCCTTATGATCCTCTCAAGTTCGTTCTGAAGCCCCCAGTAAAAAGGAGTGATGGTATCCAGCTGCTCCTTTGCCCTGGTGAGACGCGTGGACGAGATCATGTACATGGCGTTGGTGATCTTACGGGTCTCCTTTATGCTCTTTATCCTGTTCCTTATCTCTCGTTCGCCAGCCATTCTTTAACGAACCTTCTGCTGTCATTCTTTATTTCCATTTCCATATCGGGAGTCAGCACTCCCACGCCACCTATCCTGTTCATCAGTTCCCTGCGGTTTATCTTGAACCAGGCCATCAGGATGGACTGCACTTCCTTGACCTGATCCTCAGGCACGTCGGTGAACACGCCGTCCAAGGCGGACACCAGAGTGACCACCTGATCCGGCAGCCTCATGGGGGAAAGATTCTGCTGTATCAGCATGCGCATGAGAGTCCTGCCGTATTTGAGTCTTCTCAATGTGCTGTCGTCCAGATCGGAAGAAAACTGTGAGAACACTTCCATCTCCCTGAACTGGGCTATGTCTATCCTCATGGACCCGGAAGCCTCCTTCATGGCCTTGCTCTGTGCGGCTCCGCCCACTCTGGACACGGAGAGTCCCACATTTACCGCAGGTCTCTGGCCTTCATTAAACAGATCCGCCTCGAGACATATCTGCCCGTCGGTTATGGAGATCACGTTGGTGGGGATATATGCGGATATATCGCCTGCCTGGGTCTCTATTATGGGAAGCGCCGTCATGGAACCCCCGTCCAGTTCTTCGGAAAGCCTGGCGGAACGCTCCAGCAGCCTGGAGTGAAGATAGAAGACATCCCCGGGGTAAGCTTCCCTTCCGGGAGGCCTTCCCAGCAGAAGTGATATGGCTCTGTACGCCTGGGCGTGCTTTGACAGATCGTCATAGATGATGAGCACATCCTGACCTCTGTACATGAAATACTCCCCCAGAGCTGTGGCAGCATAAGGGCATATATACTGAAGGGAAGCCGATTCTCCGCTCCCGGCGTTCACCACTATGGTATAACTCATGGCGCCGGTGTCCTTCAGTGTGTTCACAAGCCTCGCCACCGTGGATGCCTTCTGGCCTATGGCAGCGTATATACATATGACGCCGCTCTCACGCTGGTTCAGTATGGTATCTATGGCAATGGAGGTCTTTCCCGTCTGCCTGTCGCCTATTATGAGTTCCCTCTGCCCCCTGCCTATGGGGAACATGGAATCTATGGCCAGTATGCCCGTCTCCAGCGGCACCGACACGGGGACCCTCTCAGTGATCCCGGGAGCCGGCCGTTCCATGGGCATATAAACATCGTGTTCTATGGGTTTCCCACCGTCGATAGGTTCCCCCAGGGCATTGACTACCCGCCCCAGATACCTGTCTCCCGCAGGCATGCCCGCTCTTCTCCCGGTGGACACCACCCGGCTGCCCTCATGGATGGAGGACTCTTCACCGAAGATGACTATGCCGGTAGTATCGGGCCTTATATCCTGCACCAGGCCCTTTTCTCCGGAATCAAAGAGCACCGTCTCTCCGTACTCGGCGTGTCTGATGCCGTCTGCCATGGCGATGCCGTCGCCCACGGATCTGACGACCCCGGATTCCCTGCCAACCGCAGCCAGTTCGAAATTGTCGATCTCAGTCTTCAGGAGAGAGATCAGATCGCCTTCGTTATCGGCAACGGCCACGGATCTGAGCTTATCTTTCAGCTGTCCCGAACGCCCCTTCAGACTCCAGTCATAGAACATATCACCGGCATAGAGCTTAAAGCCCCCGCCGATGGAAGGATCCTCCTTCATGGTGAAGTCTACTTCCGCGACGCCGTACTTCTTCTTTATAAAGTCCAGGATCCTCTGTTTCTGGGCTTCAGTGGGAGGCGTTACATATATGAGCTGTGCGCTGACGGTCTTTCCCATCAGACTGTCTCCTCCCTGTCCAGTGCTTCCAGAAACCTGTCGTACAGTACCCTGTCGGATTCGGGATCAGCCTTGGTCATGGAGAGCTTGCTGCCGGCCTCCACCACCAGATCGGTGATATCCCTTCTGGCGTCTTCAAGCATCCTCTCATGCTCGTTTTCGGCATCCCTGTCCGCCTCCACCGTGATCTCTTCAGCCTTCTTCCCGGCTTCGGAAACCACTTTCTCGTACTCGACAGCAGCCTTCTCACGAGCCTCCGAAAGGATGGCGTCCCTTTCCTTCTCGGTGGACTTGAGAAGCTTCTCGTTTTCAGTCTTGAGCTTCTCGGCCTCATCCCGGGCCTTTGTGGCATCGGCCAGCACACTGTCGGCCTGAGCCTGCCTCTCATCCAGGATCTTGTGTATGGGTTTGAAAAGGAACCTTTTCACAAGAGTGAAAAGCACCAGGATGTTCACTATGGTAAATAAAATATTTATGGGATCGAGTTTAAGCACTTATATCACCTCTGTCACGAAGCGCCCAGGATCATGATTATGAGCAGCGCGATAACAAATCCATAAATAGCGGTAGCTTCAGCCAGTGCGCATCCAAGCACCAGGATGGTGGTGATCTTGCCGCTGGCTTCAGGCTGTCTCGCCACGGCCTCCGCAGCTTTTCCGGTCGCCAGGCCGATGGAAACGCCTGCTCCTATGGCAGCCAGAACCGCTATTCCGGCGCCTATGGCTATCAATGTCGTGTTCATCAGTTTCTCCTTTCTCACTCTTCCTCAAGGCCTTCTGCGATGAAAAGCCCTGTCAGGAATACAAAAACATAAGCCTGTATGAAACCGTCAAATATATCAAAATAAATACTGAACACTGCGGGGATGATCATCCTCACAGTCTCGTTCAGCAGTTCCATTATGACAAAGGACCCCAGCACGTTTCCGAAGAGTCGCATGCACAGAGACAAAGGCCTTGTGATCAGCTCCAGTATCTTTATGGGCACGATCACAGGCGAGGGGGAGGCAAAGGTCTTAAGCCACCCCAGAGCCCCTCTGCTCCTGATGCAGGAGGCCTGTATCAGCACGATGCTCATAAGGGACAGGGCAAGGGTTATCTGCAGATCCTTGGTGGGCGGCTTTAACCCCACCACTCCAACGATGTTTGCTATACCTATATAAATAAGGACAGTGACCAGATACTCTGTGTAGCCCCTGCCGTTATTTCCCAGGGCGCCTCCCACCAGCTCTTCGAGCTTGGTGACCACAAGTTCCACCGCCGCCTGCCTCTTTGAGATATTCGTAACCTTGAGATTTCTGGTCAGCAGAATGCTTCCCAAAACGATGAAAGCCATTATCCCCCATGTGATCACCACGGATTCGGATATGCCCACATCCCCCAGACCGGGTATGTTTATCGAGAACACTTCCTCGACATTCAGTTCTTCCGCTATCTTTTCTCCAAGACTCATGTGTCCACCCTCCGGGATACACCCACATCCCTCAGGTGACCCTAACTATGAAATTTTAACACTATTTCTTAGGAAATCAAGTTGAATATGTGATATACTCTCCTTCAGAGCAGTCTCGGAAAGGAAGGACGAAATGACAAACGACAACACAGAACAGATCAGGATCGTACAGGAGACGGTGGCAGGTAAGGAGATCACCTTTGCCCACATAATAGGAAGCCCTGCTCCGGTCATCTTCCAGAAGCTGGGGCTCAATCCCCAGATCGACTATGCCTCATCCGCCATAGGCATAATGAACATGACCCCTCCTGAATCTGCAGTCATAGCTTCCGATATCGCCATCAAGAGCGGCGACATCTATCTGGGATTTGCGGACAGGTTCACCGGAACCCTGATCATCACCGGGGAACTGGCGGATGTGAAATCGGCCCTGACGGAGATCGTGGACTACTTCGGAAACGATCTGGGCTACGTGGTGTGCCGCATAACACAGAAATAAGGACGAAACCATGGACAGCATCTCAACAAAAGAGGTCCTGGAAAAGATCTTCCACGACGACTTTGAAAATCTGAAGGGGCGCACGCTCCGCATGACCAGGCTCAGGATCCCGGGCAAAGAAGTGTGCATGGCCCACATTATAACTCCCACCCACGAAAGCGTTTACAGGAATCTGGGGCTGAACATCGGAATACACGAGGGTGAAGACCACACCGGGGAAGCGGTTGGCATGATACGCCTGACCCCCTGGGAAGCTGTGGTGGCCGCCGCAGATCTGGCGCTCAAATCCGCAAATGTGGAGATAGGGTTTATGGACCGTTTCTGCGGTTCCCTCATCATAACCGGAGACTTGGAGCAGGTCCAGACAGCAGTCAGGGAGACCGTGGGTTATTTTGAAAGGGATCTGGGCTTTTCCGTCTGCGAAGTCCACAAGGTTTAGACAGGATCATGAAGAAGATATTTCTCATGGGTCGGAGCGAAGCGGGGAAAACCTCCCTGACCCAGGCCCTCAAAGGCGAAGAGCTCCATTATTCAAAGACCCAGTACACAAATATAAACGACGATATGATAGACTCCCCCGGGGAGTACGCGGAATCCAAGCATTTCAGCGTCGGACTGGCCTGCTTTTCCTTTGAAGCGGATGTGGTGGCCATAGTCCAGTCTGCGGACGAGCCCTACAATCTCTTCGGCTCCTGCCTGCACACCTTCATCTCACGCCCTCTCATCGGAGTGATCACAAAGACCGACTCCCCCATCGCCAATGTCCCCATGATCAGACAGTGGATGGAAAACGCGGGATGCGACAGGATCTTTGAAGTCAACAACATCACAGGTGAAGGCATAAAAGAACTTCTGGACTATTTAAATGAAGACCCAGAGCCCATGACACTTGAGGAAGCCAAAAGGAAACAGACTCTCGGTCTCAACGAATGGGATACCCTGCCGGCCTGAACTCACAGGCTGCTTATGAAATGCAGTTTCTCTCTCTTCCTGTTTTCCAGGAGCATCAACCCAAAAAGGAACAGCCCGAGGAGGGTCAGAAGCAATCCTTCCTTTGCCCCTGCGGCCTTAAATTCTATGCGGATATCGTGAGTGCCCTTTGAAAGCTCCGTGCTTATGAGAGCGCCTTTGAAGGCCTTTATTTCCCGCTCTTCCCCGTCCACATACAGGGTCCAGTCCTTTTCCACAGGGACGGACATCACAAAGAGGCCGTCCTCATTTACCCTGATGGTGCCGGAGAGGGATGAAGAACCCTTGTCCGTAACCTGAAGCTGCTCGTCTGCCAGCATTGAATAGGTGTTTTTCATGGTCTCCGGATTCAGCTGGAAGCATCTGACCACCGCCTCGTCCATGCTGCCCTTTTCCGATGTCAGTTCTATGACCTCCCCGTCCTCTATCTCACCCAGGTCCATGAGGCATCCCTTGTCCGCCTTGCTGAAGGTGTATGTGTCGGTGGTGCCGTCATTTCTCTGTATGGTCTCGTTTATGGTGCTGCCTGTGTCCGTGGAAGCTTTGTAGAGATAGGCGTACAGATGGCCGGACCAGCCCCGGGCAGCGATGTTTGTGCGATTTCCCGAGGTCTCGGTGTCGATTGGGTTAAACAGGTAGGAGCCGGAACCCAGGGCCCTTACAAATGAGTTCTGGGTCTGGGCCATATCTCCCCCCGCAGTGTCCCAGTCTTCCTCAAAGCCTGCAGGCAGCATAAATCCCGGGGACAGAGCGGTG
>JAILIO010000022.1 GCA_024695225.1 Lachnospiraceae bacterium | reverse complement strand
TAAAACTGCTGACCAAATGATCCAAAGCCCCTGTAGAAGGGAACCGGAAGAATTCCGAACCCAAATCCAAAGCCCCTGTAGAAGAGAACGGAAGAATTCCGAACCCAAATCTTAAGCCCCTGTCGAAGAGAACCGGAAGAATTCCGGACTCAAATCAAAAGCCCCTGTAGAAGGGGCTTCGGACCGGGAATCTCTCCCATGTACACAGCCTTAAATCAGTATTTTCAGCCCTCGCTGAAAAGAGTGGTTGAAAGGTATCTGTCTCCGGAATCCGGGAGCAGTACAACAATGTTCTTTCCTGCGTTCTCCGGGCGGGAGGCCAGTATCAGACCCGCTTTGAGGGCAGCTCCCGAGGAAATGCCCACAAGTATTCCTTCGGATTTGGCGAATCTCCGCGCCTCCTCGTAGGAGTCTTCATTTTCTATGGGGAGGACCTCATCATATATGGATGTGTCCAGCGTCTCAGGGATAAAGCCACCGCCTATTCCCTGGATCTCGTGGGGGCCGGGCTCTTTTCCGGAAAGGACTGCGGATGTTGCGGGCTCCACCGCTATTATTTTCACATCCGGGTTCTGCTCCTTCAGGTAGCGGCCTGTCCCGGTAAGTGTCCCTCCTGTGCCAACGCCTGCTACGAATATGTCCACTTTGCCCTCTGTCTGGTCCCATATTTCCGGGCCTGTGGTCCTGTAGTGGGTATCCGGATTGGCGGGATTCACAAACTGTCCGAGGATCACGGATCCCGGGATCGAGTTTTTCAGTTCTTCTGCCTTGTCTATGGCGCCTTTCATGCCCTTTGAACCCTCTGTGAGTTCCAACTTTGCGCCGTATGCTGCGAGGAGTTTCCGGCGCTCCACGCTCATGGTCTCCGGAAGGGTGAAGATGGCCTTGTAGCCCCTGGCAGCGGCCACGGCAGCCAGGCCGATCCCGGTGTTTCCGCTGGTGGGCTCGATGATGGTGGCTCCGGGTTTGAGAATCCCCTTCTCTTCGGCATCCTTTATCATTCCCCAGGCAACCCGGTCCTTGACTGAGCCTGCGGGGTTCAGATATTCCAGTTTGGCCAGCAGAGAAGTGCCCTTAAGACCTGCAGCGCTGCTGTAGTTGGCGGCTCTTAGCAGCGGTGTGTTCCCTATTATGTCCAGGGCGTTCCCGATCATCTTTTTCATAATGTCCTCCTGTGTTGTGAATTATTTATGATTCTGTTGTCCGGTCTGTGATCGCAATGTTTTTTTCAACAGTGATATCCTGTGTTGAAACTGATCACGGTATCTGTGGATCGCAGTATCATTCTGTCAATCTTGTCTTGTATCATTTTAAGACAGATTTGTCGCAGTGCAACAGTCTGTTTGAGAAAATGAGGAACGATTATGCGCAAAGCTTGCCGGGCCGCGGGGGAAGATAGATTATGCTCAAGGCTGGCCGGGCCGCGGGGGAAGAACGATTATGCGCAAAGCCGGCCGGACCGGTGGGAAGATAGATTATGCGCAAGGCCGGCCGGACCGGTGGGAAGATAGATTATGCGCAAAGCTGACCGGGCCGCGGGGGAAGATAGATTATGCTCAAAGCCGGCCGGACTGGGGAAAATATGTTCAAAGCTGACTGAACAAGGGGAAAATGTTCAATTCACTCAAATTTAAGGTATAATGGAGAAGCTGCAGAGGAGGGAACATCTTAAGGATACTGAAAAGGTACAGGCAAGAACGCCGGAAGCAACACATGCAGGAATACGGAAAACATAATGACAAGAACTCTGACAGGAACAGATAACGTATAATAAGTTTCGCAAATTCATAAAAAGATAGACATGGTCTATAGCCGTTCGGTATGATTAAGTTACCATAGGCAGGGCTTCAAAAATGCCATTGGGAAAGCAGCAAAGGTACAAATAAGAACACTGATAGGAAGAAGGACATCAACATGGACAGAGATTCAGTTATAAATACAGACAACAACGGGGGCGGAAATAAGCACAGGAAAAAGGTTCATCCCTGGACATCCCTGCTGATGATACCGGTGGCGCTTGTGCTGGACGCTGTGGCACTGGCACTTGCCGGCATGGCAGACATTGCCATGATGGAGAATGCTGTCATGATGGAGAATGCTGCCGGACAGACCCAGGGAGGTCATCCGTTTCCGGTGGTTATTTTCCTGACAGTCATAGTGGTGGTGATCGTGACCATAGCAGTTATCATCGCGTCCATAGTGCTGACCGTTATCAGATACCGCAGGGCAAAGGAACAAGAGGAGCGTGAGGATATTGCCTCCGGCTGACCGTGCGGTCTTATCCGGCATGGCGTCCCACCCTCAGGAGTCTTTCTCCAGAAGTTCCGTGATGGTGTCGTAATCGAACTTGCTAGTGGCTTCCTTCAGTTTATTCCAAAGTTCCTGCTCTGACTCGGGGATGCGGTATGCATCCAGCTCTGCAAGTATGCCTTCCACCAGCTCGATATCCATTTCATCCGCGGCCCGGCGGAGCCTCTCAAAAGCGTCTTCCATCTGCGCTGCGTCTGCCTCAGGCTTTTCATCTGCATCTTCATCCGACGCAAAGACCTCTGCAAGGGGCGCCTTAAAGCTCAGGTAATCCGACATGAATTTTTCATGGTTTTTCCTGATGTATTCTATATCTCCGCCCTTGCCTGCATTTTCCAGAAGCTGGGCGTCCTCTCCAAAGTCCTTTGCGCCAATGATCCTGGCGGAACTTTTGAGGGCGTGGACTTTGATGGTGTAGTCATTCCAGTTCTCTTCCCTGTAGAAGCCCTCGATCTCATTTGCCCTGCTGTCCAGGGATTCATAAAACACCTTGAGCAAAGGCAGATAAGCCTCCGGAGCGCCGCTGTTCTTTAAGCCCAGATCCACATCGATCCATTCCTGTCCCTTCAGCGGCTTCAGGGTGTCCATGATATCCTGCTCTTCAGAACTGTCCTCTTGTCCATCGGTATTTTCCGCATCCTCGTCCAGCTGCCACCTGTCAACCTCTTCGATCTTGTCCTTTGGCAGATATGTCATTATCATTTCTTCAAGCTTAGAAGAGTCTATAGGCTTTGTCAGGTAGTCATTGAAACCTGCGGTGATATACTGTTCCCGGGCTCCGGAGATAGCATTGGCTGTAAGACATATCATAGGAGTGTCCCGGTTCGGATCCTTCTCCCGGGCGCGCAGTTCATGCAGTGTTTCGATGCCATCCTTTTTAGGCATCATATGATCCAGGAAAACGATGTCATATTTCTTGTCATAAGAAAGAGCCAGTCCTTCATCACCGCTCTCTGCAGTATCGATCTGTATCTTGGTCTGCTTGAGCAGGCTCTTGAAGACCATGAGGTTCATGGGGTTATCGTCCACCATGAGAACTACGGCTTTCGGGGCGTAGAATTTTGCTGTGTACTTCCTGCGTTTGGAAATGGAGGCCCGGTAGGATTCTTCGTAATTGCCCAGATTCTCCCAAGCCACAACATCCTGTTCCAGACTGAAGTAGAAGACTGATCCCTCTCCGTAGACACTGTTTACTTCCAGACGACTGTTCATCATTTCCAGAAGCCTGCTTGTGATGTTCATTCCGAGGCCGGTCCCCTCGATGTTTCGGTTACGCTTTTCCTCGATTCGGTCGAATTTCGAGAAGAGTTTCTCCATGTCCTCCTGCTTTATCCCTATACCGGTGTCGCTTACAGATACATTCAGGATCACTTTGTCATCGCTGCCCGGGATCTTTTGGAAGTTCACTGCAAAGGTGACACTTCCTTTTTCCGTGTACTTAACAGCATTGGTCAGGATATTTGTGACGACCTGTTTGAAACGGATCTCATCTCCGTGGAGCTGCTTTGGAGTGTTTGGATTGAAATTGAGCTTCAGGAGAAGTCCCTTTTCATCTGCCCTGGTCTGCACCATGTTGACCAGATCGTTGAGAACGGAAGAGAGGTCGTAATCCACGGGGATTATTTCCATCTTGCCCGCTTCGATCTTGGAGAAATCAAGGATATCATTTACAAGGCCCAGCAGCGTGTTGCCCGCAGCCTTGATGCTCTCTGCATAGGCCAGAATGTTCTGATCGTCGCTCTCACGCAGCACCATCTCGTTCATGCCCAGCACACTGTTGATGGGGGTGCGGATCTCGTGGGACATGTTTGAGAGAAATGAGGACTTCGCTTCATTTGCGGCAATCGCCAGCTCAGACTGACGCTGTATCAGTTCATCAATCTCATTGCTGATAACAAAAGCGTGAAGCAGGCAGGACCCCAGCATATAGCCGATGGTGTACAGGGGCAGGAAGGGGTATGGAAGCTGTATCAGCAGAAGGAGCGCCACGGCGAGACCGAAGAGAAATATGGTCCTGTAGCGGTTTTTTGAAGAACCCTCGGCATGCGGGATCGCCCTTAGGGTGTAGATGGATGTGAGCAAAAGCAGTATGATCTGGAAAATAAGCTGTATATGCCTTGCCGGGCTTGCGTGGTATGTGCCGTTTTCATCAAACCAGAACAGTATGGGATAGAAAAAATTGATCACCGTTACAGTCACCACGGTGGCAAAGCAGAAGCGCCCCGCATTTTCCAGGAAACGGCCGAAAAGATTTTCTTCTCCCAGATATGTCACCACATACTGGGTCCAGAACAGGACTCCCACAGCCATGGCAACATAATAGACCACGGTATCTATGTAAAGCAGCGTGGTGAGGTGCAGGCTGTCGAGTACGCCCCATAAAATATCCGTTATATAATATGCCATTATGCCGCACAGAAATCTCCTGTATATCTTTATCTCAGGAAACTGTCTGTTTTTGTTTCCTCTGAACAGGATGTCATAGTTCTCGATAATAAGAACAGCAGCGGCCAGAACACCAACTAAAGCGTACCATTGCATGTCGATCTCCTCCATTCTGCGTTTAAAAAAGAGCTTCCTGTCACTCCCCTCTCACAGGAAAAGCTCTCCGGATGGTCAGGAAAACAGATCCGGGGAATATTTCGGGAGCATAAAACCGATTCAGCGGATCTGAGACGCGGTTTTTGTTTCAAAATGCGCGGAAACGGGCATTTCTCTCCATGCGGACAGGATCTTATTTGTAACACCTTCTATGTCAGGTTCCTGCATCATGGGCAGAAGTACAAAAAATTGATTGTTCTTGTTGTGCAGGATGATGTCACTTTTTTCGAGGTTGTGTTTCAGCACATCTCCAAAGGATGTGGAGGCTTCGAAGAGCACATGCTCTTCCGGGTTATCAATGGGTTCCAGTATGAACAGGAGAAGCAAAGCTTTCCCGTCGTGGCTGCTGTTAAAGCGGTCCACAAACTGAAATACAGCGGAAAAGACATCCGTTCCGAGAACAAGAGCTTCCCTGCCCTGATTTCTCTCTTCCAGTATCTTCGTGATCCGTACAAGTTCTTCATTGGGGTCCTGCACCGAATCAAAGGAAGTGTCCGAATCCACATACAGGGTGCAGCCGTGTTTGCCGTTTTTCTTTGTCCGGTACATGGCCTCATCTGCCAAATTGAACAGTACATCGTAATCCGTGCCGTATTCGGGCGCCATTACAGCGCCTACTGATATGCCCAGAGGAATGCCGTGATTCTCCCCGAGAAGCTGTATCGCCAGGTCTTCAAGCTGCTGATTCAGCCTGTCAGTGAGGGCAGACACTGCCTGCTCTCCGTGCAGGCCTCCGCAGAAGAAGAGGAATTCGTCTCCCCCGATCCTGCACAGGATATCGTCTCCCCTCGTGTTGAATTTCGACAGATCGGCGAATCCTTTCAGTATCTGGTCACCCTTTTCATGGCCGAAGAGATCGTTTACCAGTTTAAAACTGTCCATGTCCAGCATCAAAAGAGCTCCCGGAGAATTGTGAAGAGTCTCCCTGATCCTCGAGATCCCCTCTGCCTTGTTAAACAGTCCCGTCAGCTTGTCTTTTGTGGCGTGCTCGGTGAGACTCACTATTTTTTTGCTGTTATTTATGGTGTTCCTGATACGGCTTATCAGGATGTCTTTATTGAAAGGCTTGTGAATGTAATCAGCCGCACCGAGTTTTAGGCCCTGCTGTTCTGATTCGTGATCCGAATCGCCGGTGAGGAATATGACCGGAGTTTCCGGTTTGCTCCGGGCTTTCTGCTGCTCCCTGAGGGCGGCAAGTGTCTCAAAACCGTCAAACTCAGGCATCATGACATCCAAAAGGATCAGGTCGGGATCATTCTTCTCCATGAATTTCAGAAGACCCTTACCTGAGGGAAGACAGCTGACCTTCATATCTTCAGCTGCAAGCATTGTTCTGGCGCTGGTAAGGCTCAGCGCATCATCGTCTACAACAACAATCCAGTTTTTCATGAGCAAAGTCTCGATTCCTAATTTACGTTATAGTGTCTGATCAAGTGTAGTGTAAAATACATATAAACACTACCATAAAACAGGGGTTTAGAACAATATGTTTCCTTAATTTTCCAATTTTTTTCCCGGCAGATGACAGATCCCATGGTCCAATGTGGAATTTGCCAAGGAATGCATAGTCCTTCCGTATCTGCTGTACAAAAATCATGGCTACGATGTGACACTGGTCTGCAAAGCGCCGGAAGGGGTCC
>JAILIO010000018.1 GCA_024695225.1 Lachnospiraceae bacterium | reverse complement strand
TGCTTTCTTTGATGCGGTATCTATCTGTGAGCTCTCCATAGAGGCTTTTATGCCGGACCACTCATATGGCACGATATCAAAGTTTTCGGTAATAGTCCCTGAGAAATTACCTTTTAACTTGATCTTCAGTACTGCTCTACTCTTCTCATTGGTCACATTGGTGTTCTTCGACCAGGACAGGGTATAATCCACGCCTTCTGTCAGAGAAGCATAGTTAAATACCAGCTGCGGCTGAGGCTTTATGGCATAGCCTGTAAAATGATAGGCGATCCGATTTTCACTGATGCTTGAAAGGGTCACATCTATATCCTTTTTCTCCGTGTTGTATGTGATCTTCTTTGCTTTTATCTTAAAGTTAATGAACTTCACGCCGTGATAATCTCCACAGCCCTTGATCATCATGATAGCCGTACCGACATTTACATTGTTGATATATGAAAGTTCGTAATGAGTGCCTTCCGTGAGCACATTCCCCTTGGAATCCTTCACTTCCACACCGCTCTGCACTACACCTTCCCCGGTGTATTCCAAGGCTTTTACATTTTTGACCATTGCGTTTGATATGAGGGCACTCTTATCTGTTTCTTTTGTCAGGATATTAAATGAAGCAGACGCTGAACCCACAGAAAGTATCTTGCTCTTTTCTTTTGCAGTAATAGTTGCCAAAGCCTCACCGGTTGCAGGGCTTTCGGGATATGTCACCGTGTAATTTGACGCAGGTATCACGACTCCGTTTTCCGAATACACTTTGACTGTGGATTTTATCTTACTTCCCTTTATGATCACATCGTTTACGAAAATGCTGCAATCACCGAGGTCCACCCTGTTTATGACAAATTCAGACTTAACGGAGCCTTTGAATTCACCTGTACCTTTCACTGTCACCACAGCCGTGCCGGGAGTCTTGTTATTCTTGTAAGACACGGTATAGTCCGCGTTCTTTTTGAGTTCCACCCCATCAAAGGTGACTGTTGGAAGCGGCATTACCGCCTTTCCGGTGTAATCGGCGCAGGGTTTACCATCTGAATCCGTTCCAAGAGAATCAAAGGTGATGACCACCCGGTCTTTATTTACATCCAGCTTGCAGGCGTTCTTGGAAACCGTGGTGTTTATAGCCTCGGTACGAACCGATTCCCATGCGGCAGATTCCGAAGGAAGATTCTTGGACACCACATCCCCGCTTGCAGAGAGCACGCTCTCATCCCCGCGGCTTTCCCTGGCGTAAAGGGTATTGTTTTGTACAATTGCGCATACAGCGTTTCCGCTCTTTCCGCTTTCCTTTTCGTCCGTGATGACCGTGTAATCTCCCCTGCATCTCACAGTGTTGCCGGTGATCTCAGAAGCTGTCAGGGAACGGATCCCGGTATCCGTGGACTTTATATCGTTTTCCATTATGGAAGCGGTTTTTGCGCTTGTCACATATATTCCCAATGAAGATATAAAAGGAAAATTACCGGAGAGACTGATATCTGATCTCGTCTCATTTGTGCCCTTCATATCCAGGGTGTTTTTATTTATCAGACAGTCATCCGACGATGCAAGCGCAATACCGTAGGTGAGAGCGCCGGACCCGGTCACGGTGTTTTCTGAGACAGTTGCTTTCCCGACCCCGGCTGCGTGTATGCCATACCCCGCATAGGAATCCTCCCAGGTTATGGTGTTGTCGAGGGCCGTAAGTTCCTTGTCCCCACTGACATACAGTCCAAATGCAGTCACCTCTGAACTCATGGTGATGGCGTTTGCGCTTATGGTGAGTTCGGTTTCATCATCATCCGAACAGGAGACACCCGTGGCAGAATACTTCGAACTCAGTTTCATCTCATTATCGATGATCTCTGCTTTATCGGTGTCCAGGTTGAGACCGTAGATGAAATTGTTGCCCGTTCCGTTTATGACATTTCCGCTGACTACAACCCGGCTTGATGATCCTTCCTCGCCGGAGGACGAATCATCTGCTTCATTGATATCCAGGGCATAGATCACATCATAGTTTCCGATCACACCGTCATACCCAACCCTTATGTCGTTGTCAGTAACCTGCAGATCCGGACACTTGCTCACATAGATCCCTGCAGTGACAGGCCTGGGTACATAATTCCAGCTTCCGGGAGGTGTCTCCACATATCTGATCTGACAAGAAGGGATCGTTATGTCAAAAGTATTTCTGTTCAGCACTATCCCCGACATGTGGTTTTCTGATTCCACGCACACTGCCATTGTCCTTGTGATATTGTCTGTGGCTGTTCCGTCCCAGTCGGTTTTCCCGGCGAAGCTGACCTGATTATCCTCAAATAAAAGACCGTTGGCATCGTTTGCATAGAGTGCAAATGATTCCGTCCCCTTGCGGGAATCACTTACAGTGACCTCTATGTCGTTTCCCGTCACACTCACATTGTCCGCGTTGGTGACTTTTACTGCAGTACCGCCGTCGTTTTTGATCTTCAGGTCTTTAAGAGACACATTATCTTCTGTGATATTGAAACAGACATTTTCAAAAGACGCTGTCTCACTGTCTGACGAATCGATCCGGACCTCCCTGTTGATGGTGATATCCGAAACGGAAAGCCCCTGGAAAGAACCCTGGAAAAAGATCTTTTTTGCCATTCTGTTGGCAAGGGTTCCATTTGAGTCAAAGTGCTCAAAGAAATTATCCTTTGTGATAACTACTTCAAATGTGCCGTTGTCACTGACCTCATCCTGTACAATTTCATTATTTTTATAGCACACGCTTTCGTTTCCGGTTTTTTCCGTGGCATAAAGGACATTGAACTTCACTTCAGCCTTCCCTTTTTCATTGCTGTTTTTAGAGTCTTCCTTTTCTGACACATCCACAGTATATTCACCCTTGCTGTAGACCACATTGCTGCTGATGGTGGACCTGGTTCTGGAGATTATCCCTGTGTCTGTGGAATGTATGTCATTTTCCAAGATAGTGGCGGCTGAGCTCGTGTATACAAGTATTCCGAAGGACGGTATCAATTCATTCACTTCTCCGTATTTCGGTCCGTAACCGGGATAATCAATAACTATTATTTTCTGGTCATTTGTACCCTGCATATTCAGGGTGTTTTTATTTATGTAACATTCTTCAATGCCATGGACAACGATGCCGCCGGTAATGTTGCCGGTACCTGTGACAGTATTTCCCTCTTCATGGACAACGCCATAGCTCGGGTGTTTGGATATGATCCCGTATCCGAGTAATGCACCACTGAAATCTATGATGTTGTCTTTGATGTTCAGATCCATGTCTCCCCTGATCCTGATGCCGCTGACGTATTTTTTCCCGCTGACATTGATGGTGTTCTCATTTATGTTGTATTCACCTTCCCTGATGCGGTCACAATAAACGCCAAAGCCGTAATCATTGCTTTCGATCTTTATATCATTTTTTGAGATCTCTGCTTTCTCTGCGTCAATATCTATCCCATAGATCCTATAATCACCTGTTCCTTCAATGGTGTTGTCCCTTATGATCACATGGTCTGCAGCATCGTAGGGATATACTGCAGTCCCCACAGCATTTGCGATACTCACTGCACCAACTATGCCCTTTTCATCTACCTGTTCATCATAACCCACATATTCTACGGTCTTCAGCTTCACAGAATTTGATGTAAACTGCAGATTGGGACAGTTGCACATCCTGACCACGCTTGCAACGGGAGAGTGGAAAAGCTGCATACTATCATCGATGTCATTTACCCCCTGGCATGAGGGGACGGTTATGTCAAACTTATTTTTGTTCAGGATTATCCCCGACATGGTACTTCCGGACTCTATGCAGACAGCCATAGTTCTGGGAAATGTGGAATTCGACGAACTCCAATTCGTTTTACCTGTAAACTGGACCTCATTTTCTTCAAACAGAAGACCGTCTGTATTGTTGGCATAGAGCGCAAATGATTCCGAACCCTTTTTCTCTTCGCTTACCGTCATATCAATGACATTGTCCTTTATGCTCACGCCCTTGGCACCGGTAACCTTGATCGCAGCACCGCCATCGCAGTCGATCTTTAATCCTTTGAGCGACACTCCGTCTGCGGTGATATTGAAAGTGACATTTTCAAAATATGCGCGTTCGCCTCCCACTGATACTATATTTACAGTTCTGGGAATGGTTATCTGGGTAATTGCGGGATCGAAAGCACTACTCATCTCAAAGTCGCCCTCGAAAGAAATCGTTTCAGCTGTGGTATTATTAAGGGTCCCATCGGAATCAAAATACTCAAGGAAATTTTCTTTATTGACGATCACGTTAGTTGAATCGCCCTCAGACACAGCCACCAAAGAACCGGAGGGATCAGCTGCAGCATCGGTTTCCTGTGATATTTCTGCGTCAGCTGCTACGCTGACATCGGGGGTTGGTTCTGCACCCCTGTAAGCTGCAATGGCTGATACAGGCTGTGCAAGTGCAAGGATAAATGAAAGACCAACAGTTGCAACTTTGCTTATTTTTCTCATGGTTACACCTCTTCTATATAGGAAAAGCGGTC
>JAILIO010000228.1 GCA_024695225.1 Lachnospiraceae bacterium | reverse complement strand
GGGCATGCGAAATGAGTAAGCAGACGGGCATGCGAGATGAGTAAGCAGACGGGCATGCGAGATGAGTAAGCAGACGGGCATGCGAGATGAAGAAGCAGACGAGCATGCGAGATGAAGAAGCAGATGGATGTGCGAAGCGAGGAAAAAATAAGCTCCTGAAGTGAAGAGATAAATATAGTGGTAAACGAGAGGGCGTAAGGTGAGATTAGATAAATTTTTGAAAGTATCCAGGATAATAAAGAGAAGAACAGTTGCCAATGAGGCCTGTGACGCCGGAAGGGTGTCTCTGAACGGGAGAGCGGCCAGGGCATCCGCAGATGTGAAGGAAGGGGACACCATTGAAGTGCGTTTCGGCACCAGGGTGCTGACGGTGGAGGTGGTCACTGTGGTTGAATCCATCCACAAGGAAGACGCTGCTGAAATGTACCGTGTGATCTCAGAGGAGCGGATACAGCCTGCAGAAAAGCCTGAAAACACGGAGAACAATGGCAATTTGTGAAAATTGCACAAAAAGTATTCGCAACGTTTGTAAAGTTTGTCGAAAATGCGAATTGTACACAGGGGGGAGGGGTGCTACTATACTAATCGTAACCCCCCAATACATTTAGTTTTACGTTATACCCCATAAGACGAAATACCTTCTCAAAAGGGAACGGCAGTCGCAAGAGCGGCTGCCGTTTTCAGTTTCCGGTGACATGTGGTTAATGCGGGAAGGGGTGATCGCTGCTCAAAGGGAGAGTTTATGGATGCAGGAGTCTGTGAACGAGGCTCAAAGGAACAGATCCGGCTTGCGCAGTTCTGAACCTCATATGGAAAACACTGCGATCCCCGCGATGATCATCACAAGAGCTATGATCTTTCTTTTATTTATCTTCTCGTGGAAAATGAGAACTCCGAAAAGCGTTACATAGATGTACCCTGTGGCCTCCAGGATGGGGCCCATGGAAAGGGGGACGGTCCTGTACGCAAGCACGGTGAGGAAGGTGGATATGACAAAGATCGCATAGGCAGAGATCACAAGGGGGTTCAGGTATTCCGCCGTGTGAGAACCGTATTCCTTCAGGGCTGATTTCTTCAGAAGCACCTGGGATACAGCGCTGATCAGTACGCTGACCAGCATCAGGATCACGCCGCCGGTCATGACGCCTCCTCCGCTGTGGAAAACAGGATGACACCTGCGATGACGATCACGGCCCCAATTATCTGCTTTATGCTCACTGTCTCGCTGAAGATCAGTAAACCCCACACCACGCCCCATATAATGGTGACGGCTTTATTTGCATAAGCTGTGGTGAGGGGCATTTTTTTGATGACTTGCTGCCAGCCCACGGCGTATATGCCGAGGATGAGGAAGACCATGCCGTAGCACAGGCAGAATCTGAAAGAGAGAAAATCAGCGCCTGCGGCGATCTTGCTCACAACTGAACTGAGGGAATATATCATCAGTATCATGTGTAACAGTATGAGATTTCTGGCCTGCATGGGTAACCTCCCGGAACTTATCTGCGACCGGAAGCGGGGGAAACGGGATCTTCCCGCATTTCGATCCCTGAGATGTCTTACGACAGGTGATGATATCACCCCTGCAGTGGCTTTGCAAACATTGCCGCAGCGCCTTTGAGAAGATTCCTGCAGCCCCTTTGAGTACATTGCTGCAGTGGCTTTGAGAAGATTTCTGCAGTACATGTGGAAACATTCCTGCAGCGCCTTTGAGAACATTGCCACAGCCCCTTTTACAATTATCCGCACGATGGCTTTGAGGACATTTGAGGACCTGGGGACAGATACTCTCATACCCTTGACCCTTCCGCCCCGAGGCGGTATTCTAATCGTATGGAAGATGACGTATTTAAAAACATAACGAATATTGCGAATGCCATAGATAAAAGCCTTACGGGGATGGCGGGATCGGTTGACAAAGGAGCTTCAGATCTGGCCAGTTCTGTTGATAAGAGCATAAGCAACGGGGATTTCAGCAGACTTGGAAGCGACCTCAAAGATGCCGCCGCAAAGATGGTGAATCCCACCGTTCGGGAGTGGAAAAATGTCCAGCAGGGACAGGCTCAGAATGCCGCCGACAATATAGAGCATTTCCGGCGCAAATACAGTGAGCAGATGAACCGCAATGTTCAGGAGAGGGAAGCCTACCAGAGCATTAACAGCGGCCGGGCAAAACCTGCCAGATCTGCTTACAATCAAAGCTTTTCCCCCTCTGTGGCAAACGGTTTTGATGCGGTGCCGGGGTGGCTCATGTCCATCGCAGGCGCCGTTGGGGGTATATTCTTCCTGACAGTCGGAGCAGTTGGCCTTGCCACCCATTCCGTGGCGGGCGCAGTGTTCGGATTTGGCTGCGCTATAGCCAATGCTCTGCTCTTCAAGGCCGGAAGAGACAGGATCGTGCTCTCCGGGCATGCACAGAAATATCTGCAGATAATCGGTGACAGGGCTTATATTGAGATCCGAGAGCTTGTGGACAAGACCGGGATGACTTCAAAGAAGGTCATAAAAGAGCTAAAGACCCTGATCAGCAGCGGAAAGATCAAGAAAGGCGCCATCGACAAGGACCAGACTACCCTGATGCTGACGGATGACGTGTATAACGCTTACAGGCAGTCACTTCAGTCTGCAGCCATTGCAGAGAAGGTGGAAGAGGCGCCGGTGAAGAGCGAAGCAGATCCCGGATTGGACGACATGCCTGAGGATGTGAGGCGGATCATCTCAGAGGGCGGGCAGTATATAAGGACTCTTCGGGATGACAATGACCGTATCCCGGATGAGGATGAGATGTCCCAAAAACTGTATAAGCTTGAGGATACCATAAAGAATATCGTTGCGGCGGCCAGATCCCATCCGGAGACAGCGCCGGATCTGAGGCGGGTCACTGACTATTATCTCCCCACCACAGACAAGCTGGTGAAGGCATATATAGAACTGAACGGTGAGACGGTCACAGGGGAGAATATACGGGATTCCAAGCAGCAGATAAGGGAAGCCCTCGACATGATAAACGATGCGTTTGAAAAGATCCTGGATTCAATGTATGAAAATATGAACTGGGATCTGAAGTCAGACATCAAGGTGATGCAGAGAATGTTTGAGCAGGATGGTCTGGCGGGAGATAATGTTTTTGCAGCTGTGGGAGAGGTGAATGAGATCCCCAAGCCGGAGCTCACCCTGAATCCCAATGATTGACAAGGAGGAACAGAAAATGGAACAGGATACTCTTTTAAAAGAAGCACAGAACATACCGTCCCCCACGCTTGTACTGGGAGATGATCTTCCCCAGGCACCGGAACTTCCCGTGGTCACGGAAAATGGAAAGACCTCCGAAAATGCCGAAAGCGTCATAGATGATTCACTCCTGACCGATGATGAAAAGAGGCAGGTGGAGGAGTTCTCAAAGAAGATCGACATTCAGTCCACAGCTGCTGTCATGCAGTTCGGGGCCGGAGCGCAGCAGAAGATGGCGCAGTTCTCTGAGAAGACCCTGGATTCCGTCAGGAGCAAGGACCTGGGAGAAGTCGGTGAGCAGATATCGGATCTGGTCACCCAGCTGAAGAGTTTTGACATAGATGAGAATGAACACGGAATAGTTGCCTTCTTCAAAAAGACGGCGAACAAGACCGAGGGGCTGAAGGCCCGTTATGCCAAAGTCGAGACCAACGTGGAGACTGTGGCAAAGGAGCTGGACCGTCATCAGGTCACCCTTCTCAAGGATGTGGAGAATCTGGATCACCTCTACGACCTGAATCTGGCGTATTTCAAGGAGATCACCATGTACATCCTGGCCGGGAAGAAGAGGCTTAAGGAAATAAGGGAGACCCAGCTTGTGGAACTCCAGAAGAAGGCCGCGGAATCCGGACAGCCCCACGATGCCCAGGCGGCAAAGGATCTGGCTGCCCAGTGCGACAGATTTGAAAAGAAACTGTACGATCTGGAGCTCTCCCGTACCATCGCCCTTCAGACCGCGCCTCAGATCCGCATGGTGCAGAGCTCTGATATGGAGATGGCAGAGAAGATCCAGTCCACCATAGTTAACACCATTCCCCTCTGGAAGAACCAGATGGTCATCGCTCTGGGCATAGAGCACACAGCCCAGGCGGCCAAGGCTCAGAGGGAAGTCACGGATATGACAAACGAACTCCTCAGGAAGAATGCGGACAAGCTGCACATCGCAACTGTCGAGGCCGCCAAGGAGAACGAGAGAGGGATCGTTGATATTGAGACCCTTAAGCATACAAATGAATCCCTGATAACCACCCTTGACGAGGTGGTTCAGATCCAGCAGGAAGGCCGGACCAAGAGGGTGGAAGCCGAGAAGCAGCTTGCGGAGATGGAGAACCAGCTGAAGCAGAAACTTCTGGAGGCTTCCAGGAAATAAAGACGTTATTATTTACATTAACCTGATGAAAAGTGGAGACAGACTGAAAGGAGACCGGTTATGAAGAGAATAGGCATGCTTACCAGCGGCGGTGACTGCCAGGCGCTTAACGCGGCGATGAGAGGCGTTGTGAAGACACTGATCAACAGTGGAGAGCAGATAGAGATCATCGGTTTCCTTGAGGGGTATCGCGGTCTTATCTACAACAAGTACAGGATGCTCTCAGGGGCAGATTTTTCGGGTATACTCACGGTGGGAGGCACCATGCTGGGCACATCCAGGACTCCCTTTAAGACCATCAAGGAACCGGATGAAAACGGTCTCAACAAAGTGGAAGCAATGAAATCAAATTACCGCAAACTGGGGCTGGACTGCCTGGTGGTCCTCGGCGGAAACGGGACTCACAAGACAGCCAATCTTCTTTCAAAAGAAGGACTGAACGTTGTGACCCTGCCCAAGACCATTGACAACGATCTGTGGGGCACGGATATGACATTCGGGTTCCAGTCAGCGGTGGATATAGCCACAGACTGTATCGACAAGATACATACCACTGCATCCAGCCACGGCAGGATCTTCATAGTTGAGGTTATGGGTCACAAGGTGGGATGGCTTACGCTGAACGCGGGAATGGCAGGCGGCGCAGATATCATCCTGATCCCTGAGATCCCCTATGACCTGAACAAGATAGTGGACGCCGTGAACCTGAGGATGAAGAGAGGAAGCCACTTTACCATTATTGCCGTGGCTGAGGGGGCCATCTCCAAAGAGGATTCAAAGCTTTCCAAGAAGGAGAGACAGAAGAAGATGGATAAGAGCCCTTATCCTTCCGTCTCATTTGAACTGGCAGACCAGATCAGCAAAGCCACCGGACAGGAAGTCAGGGTTACGGTTCCCGGACATACCCAGAGAGGCGGAAGCCCCTGCCCTTACGACAGGGTTTTTGCCACCAGGCTTGGAGCGGAAGCCGGAAATCTGATCCTCAAGGGAGAGTACGGATTCATGGTGGGATACAAGAGCCGTGAGATCGTGAAGGTTTCCCTGGACGATGTGGCCGGAAAACTTAAGAGTCTGGATCCCGATGCCGGCATCATAAAGGAAGCCAAGATGGTCGGCGTATCCTTCGGAGACTGACGCCTTATGGCTTATCAGGCTTTATACCGCAAATACCGTCCCCAGACACTTTCCGATGTCTGCGGACAGGATCATATAGTCCGGGCCCTTAAGGGGCAGTTGAAGAACGGAAATATAGGACATGCCTATCTGTTCTGTGGAACCCGCGGAACGGGAAAGACCACAGTGGCAAAGATCCTTGCAAGAGCCGTAAACTGTGAGAATCCCACGGAGGACGGCCCCTGCAATGTGTGTCCCACCTGTCAGTCCATTCTCAGGGGCGCAAATCTTGCGGTTGCTGAGATAGACGGAGCATCCTCCAACAAGGTGGAATATGTGAGGAACATCATAGATGAGGTCCAGTATCTTCCCCAGGGCGGGAAAAAAAAGGTCTACATCATAGATGAAGCCCATATGCTCACGGACAGTTCGGTAAACGCTCTTTTGAAGACCCTTGAGGAACCTCCGGAGTACGCTCTGTTCATACTGTGTACCACTGACCCCGGAAGGCTTTTGCAGACCATACTGTCCAGGTGCCAGAGATACGACTTCAGATACATATCATTGCCGGTCATAGCGGACAGGCTTGCCCATGTGTGCGATATGGAGTCCATCGAGATAGAGGAGAATGCCCTGAGATACATCGCCTCCGCGGGAGACGGATCCATGCGTGATTCCCTGAGCCTTTTGGACGAATGCCGCTCCTACGGCGGAGGACATAAGATAACCTATGAGGATGCGCTCCGCGCTTTGGGAAGCGTGGATACCGCAGTGTTTGCAGATTTTCTGAACGCCATGAGGCGTTCTGATGTGCCGGAGGCCATAGATATCATAGGCCGGCTGGTGACTGAGGGCCGGGAGATATATAAATTTGTTCAGGATTACACCTGGTACCTGAGAAATCTCATGCTTGTGAAGGCTTCCTCCGGAGATGTGAGCGGGCTGAATGAGATGCTGGGCATAAGCCCCGATAATCTGGAAAGGATGCAGAAGGACGCTGCAGATATCGATATGTCCCTTCTGATCAGATATATCCGTGCTTTCGCGGCTTTGACCGGAAGGATCAGATTTGAGTCCCAGAAACGGGTGCTTGTGGAGTGTGAGGTCATAAGCCTTATGACAGCAGAAACCGGGTCTGCAGATTCTGTGTCTGCGCCCCAGGCAAAGCCTGCAACAGCTGCCGGGCCTGTAGAGAAGACCGAAGCGGCAGTCAGGCCTGCGGCAGCACCAACACCTGAACCTGTGGCTAAACCTGCGCCCGTGAAAGCGGCAGAACCCGTGGCGGCACCTGAAACTGCGCCCGTGAAAGCGGCAGAACCCGTGGCGGCACCTGAACCTGCGCCCGAAGTAAGCGCCGCATCCGCAGCTGAACCTGCATCTGCAGCAGCTCCTGCGCCCGCGGCTGGATCCCAAAGTGAGGAAAAGGCGAAAAATAAGGGCGGAGACAGCAGCGCAAATAAAAAGCATCCGATCTCTGATCTGAAGGACAAATGGCTGGAGGTTTTGGAGACCGATGACGATCCCATCGAAAGGATGGCCATGCGCACAGGGGAACCGGTGATCGAGGGGAACAAGGTCACAGTGGTCATGCCCCCCGGGGTGTTCACAAAGCAGGTAAGGGAACGCCTGGCTCATGTCCGCCAGGTCTTTGAGGCTTATGTGGGACAGGAACTTGAGGTCTCTGTGGCGGTGCCGTCCGAGGATGGAGAGGAAAAGCCGCAGATGGATGTGAAAAAGGGACTCGAAAGTAAATTAAAGATTCCCGTTGAAGAGGAGAATTGATAATTATGGCAAAAAGAGGCGGATACCCTATGGGAGCCATGCCCGGCGGCATGTCAAATATGCTCAAGCAGGCTCAGCGCATGCAGCGCAGGATGGAAGAACAGCAGGAAAAACTGGCGGCCACTGAATTTACGGGAACCGCCGGCGGCGGTGTTGTGACCATCGTTGCAGGTGGGGACAAGACTGTCAAGTCAGTGTCCATAAAGCCCGAGGCTGTGGATCCCGATGATGTGGAGATGCTTGAAGATACCATACTGGCTGCGATCAACGATGTTTTCGCACAGATAGATGAGGCAGCCTCATCGATGATGGGGTGATGTGGACACATATAATTCTTCAATAAACCGGCTGACAGAGGAATTGTCCCGACTGCCGGGGATTGGCAGGCATACGGCCCAGAGGCTTTCCTTCTATCTGATCTCACAGCCCAGGGAGAGGGTGAAGAGCCTCTCCGATGCGCTTATGGATGCGGTGGAGAACGTCCGTTACTGCAAAGAGTGCATGAATCTGACCGATGCGGAAATGTGCCCCGTATGCTCCGATCAGAAGAGGGATCACAGCATTATAATGGTGGTGGAGAACCCCCGTGATCTGGCTGCTTATGAGAGAACAGGCAGATACAGGGGTGTTTATCATGTGCTTCATGGAAATATATCCCCCATGCTGGGAACCGGTCCATCTGATATCAGGTTAAAGGAACTGATGGAAAGGATATCAAGGGAAGATATCTCAGAGGTGATCATTGCCACCAATTCAAGCCTTGAGGGAGAGACTACGGCCATGTATATCTCCAGGCTGGTGAAACCTGCCGGCGTCAAGTGCAGCAGGATAGCCAGCGGCGTTCCCGTGGGCGGTGATCTTGAGAACATAGACGAAGTGACATTGCTCCGCGCTCTGGAGGGGCGAAAGGAGATCTGAAGGGAAGGAAACCTGAGTAGCGCCTGCCCGGAGTGGGAAGCGCATACTACAACTATATGAACGAGGAGGACAAAATGGAGATCAGATTAACGGAATCGGATTTTGGAAGCACATCGGACGGCAGGAAGTGCAGGGCTTTCACCCTTGAGAATAACGAGGGTTACGGTTTCACTGTGCTGGATTTCGGCGCCACACTGCAGAGCCTTAAGGCTCCTGACAGTTACGGAAAAGTGGAGGATGTGGTGCTCGGTTTTGACGATGCCGCCGGTTATGAGAAGGGCACCAATTACTTCGGCGCCACCGTGGGCCCCAGCGCAAACCGCATAGCAAACGCAAAATTCTCCATAGATGGCACGGAGTATAAGCTTAAAGAGGACGACGGCCCCAACAATCTCCATTCGGATGATGTAAAGGGATTCCACAAGCGCTACTGGGATGTGGAGACAGATCAGGAGAAGGGAACGGTCTGCTTCCATCTGAAGTCCGACGATATGGATATGGGATTCCCGGGAAATAAGGACGTCACCGTTGTATATACACTGCTGGAGAAGGGCGTGTCCATAAAATATCATGTGACCTGCGACAGAAAAGCAGTGATCAACATGACAAACCACTCGTACTTCAACCTGGCGGGGGAAGCTTCTGGCAGGAATGTGGACAGCCACAGGGTCAAACTGAATGCATCCGCCTTCACTCCCGTGGGAGAGGGCTCCATACCCACCGGCGAACTGAGAAAAGTAGCCGGAACGGTCTTTGATTTCACAGGATCCCGCACCGTGGGTCAGGATGTAAATAAGGACGATCCCCAGCTCATGATCGTGGGCGGCGGATACGACCATAATTTCTGCCTGGACGGTGAGACAGGAGTCATGAGGGAAGTGGCGGTTGTGAGCGAAGCTGTGACAGGCCGTGTTATGAAGGTTATGACCGATCTTCCGGGCATCCAGTTCTACACCGGCAATTATCTGGACGGTGTTTCCGGCAAAGGAGGACGCTCCTACGAGAGAAGAGGAGCTCTTTGCCTGGAGACCCAGTATTATCCGGACTCTGTGAACCAGGATAACTTTGAAAAGCCTTACTTCGGGCCTGATAAGCCCTATGATACCGAAACCCGGTACATATTCGGCTGAGGACTCTGATAAGCGGTTATGCCGGATATTCATTTAGTCCGTGATGGAGAGAAAGAACGTGATGATGACCACCTCAAAAGGCGCATAAGACAGCACAGGCTGTCTTATGTGCGGAGTGGTCTTGTTGTCGCTGCAGTTCTGGCAGTTATTTGTCTGATCGTCTATGTCAGGTACAGGCTTAGGGTGTATGACACCTGCGCCGTGGTGGATGCGGTGGATATGAAGGTTGGCGCATCTTCTTCTTTCCAGACCATAGGCAACAGTCTCTTGTGGTACGGCAAGGACGGGGCAGGCTGCATCGATTCCGCAGGAAAGAGTGTCTGGAATATCACCTATGATATGCAGACACCTGTCACTGTGGTCGCGGGAAAAACCGGCGCCATATGTGACAAAGGCGGCAGTGTCATCTATCTGTTTTCTGAGGATAAACCTCTGACTGAGATCGAATGCCTGAAACCTGTCAGCAGGGTGGCCGTGTCTGAAGGGGGTTTTGTGGCAGCAGTCATGGATGAATCCGATGTCACATGGATATATCTGTATGACGAGACCGGCGGTGAGATCGCCAGGTTCAAAGCCACGATGCAGGCCTCAGGCTATCCGGTATCCGTGGCGGTATCCCCCACCGGAAAACTGGTGGCGGTTTCCTACCTCAGCGTCAAGGGAGACGAGACTCAGACGGATGTGGCATTCTACAATTTCGGCGGAGTGGGTCAGAATGAGACCGACAATCTGGTCAGCGGCTACAATTACAAGGATATCGTGGCTCCCGTTCTCAGATTTGTATCGGAGGATACCTGTGTGGCGGTTTCGGACACCCGGATCATGTTTTACAAGGGCGCTGAGAAGCCTGTGAGCATAGGTGAATCCATTATTTCCGATGAGATCAGATCCGTTTATTTCGGCGATGGCTGCGCAGGTCTGGTCTTTGAATCCACGGAGGCAGGACAGTCCTACAGGCTGGATGTCTACGGGGGCTCGGGAAATTTAACCTTTTCCCATGATTTCTCCATAGATTACAAAGATATCCTTTTGAGAAACGGATATGTGTACATCTACAATGAAACAGACTGCATCATAACCACCGGCACCGGGCGGCTTAAATACAACGGTAATCTGGGCGTGGGGACAAAGGTCCTGATACCATCCCCTTCGTCGATCAGAAAACTTACACTCTACGGCGAAGGCAGGACATATACAGGTGAACTCAGATGACAGGGGGATTTTGCGGATGCCTGAAATTCTGTCTCTCGGGATGTGGCGGAACGGATACAGGTGAGCTCAGATGATCCCTGCGATCATGGCGGTGGTATTTGCCGTAGTTTTTTTCATGAGGATACGCTCGGGCTGGAGAAGAGGGATAATAAGAGAGATATTCTCGCTTATCAAATTCGTGCTGGCTCTTGTCTGTCTGTGGATGATCTGGCTTATCTGGAATTATATTCAGGAACATGATTATTACAAAATATTCCTGCCCGCAGGCGGGATAGGTCTTCTTTCTTTTATCTTCAAAGTCGTTGGCAATATGGGATACACCCTGAGCGGGCTTAGGGAAGCGGGTCCCATAAGATTTGTGGATTCCCTTCTGGGCGCCATGGCAGGAGCCTTGGAAGGGCTGATCCTCTTGTGGTTCATGAGAATGGCTCTGGTGAACCTCCATCTCTTATCCTAGAAAACAAATAAAAAATGCCCTCAACTGTGTTGAGAGCATCCTTGTGGTGAAATCCGCTAACTGTCAATAAATAAGTACAAGCAAAATATCGTTCTCCCCGAGTAGGGCTCGAACCTACAACCCTTCGGTTAACAGCCGAATGCTCTACCATTGAGCTATCGAGGAATATATCACGGCGGGGGCTTACCCCGCCGTAAACATAGGCGACACCCGGAATCGAACCGGGGATACGGGGGTTGCAGACCCTTGCCTTACCGCTTGGCTATGTCGCCTTACCACGGTATTTGTGATATTGGGCTTGAGAAGACTCGAACTTCCGACCTCACGCTTATCAGGCGTGCGCTCTAACCGGCTGAGCTACAAGCCCACGGAATTTCCGCGCAAAAAAGAATATAGCACGAGAAATCGAAGGTGTCAACAGAAAGTATATGACCTGAATGCAGAAATTATACGATCTGTATACAGACAAATGATGACGTCCCGCCGGATGACGATGATCTGAAAGTTGGCAGGAGTGCAACCGGAGAAGGACAAAGCCGGTACAGGCGACAATGATCTTAAGAAAGACAGGACTGCAGCGGGAGAAGAGAGGTAAAACGTTACAAGTGACGATGATCTGAAAGTTGGCAGGACTTCAGTGGGGAAAGGACAAAAAGTGACAGAAGCAGAAAAATGTAGTAAAAATATCTGCGGAAAAGAAACAGCAAATCGAAGGGAACTGTATGGGAAGTGTAAATAAAAGAGACTATGATCTGACAAAGGGCAATGTGGCAGGGCTCCTGCTCAGGTTTTCCGTGCCTTATCTGATATCCTGTTTTCTCCAGACCTTTTACGGACTGGTGGATCTGTATGTGATCGGCCGGTATAACGGGGTTGAAGCCACAAGCGCAGTCTCTGTGGGCAGCCAGGTCATGCATATGCTGACGGTTGTCATAG
>JAILIO010000222.1 GCA_024695225.1 Lachnospiraceae bacterium | reverse complement strand
TTACTTCGATTTCGAGGTTCCCACGGAGCTCGAAGGCGTTGACACCGGCATACTTGACCCCAGAGATACATACGCAGATGCTTCCGAGTGGGAAACCAAGGCAAAGGATCTTCTTTGTGGGGCTGTTAAGGATAGCGCCGTTTAGGATAGCGTCGATGATCCCACGGGTATCCTTTATGGAGATACGCTTTCCGGTGCCGTTCCATCCGGTGTTTACCAGGTAAGCCTTTGCTCCGGACTTGTCCATCTTCTTCACAAGCTCCTCTGCATACTTTGTGGGAGGCAGCTCCAGGAATGCCTGGCCAAAGCAGGCTGAGAATGTGGGAACAGGCTCTGTGATACCGATCTCGGTTCCGGCAAGCTTTGCTGTAAAGCCTGAAAGGAAATAGTACTTCGTCTGCTCGGGTGTGAGGATCGAAACAGGAGGAAGGACTCCGAATGCATCAGCTGAAAGGAAGATGACATTCTTTGCATCAGGACCTGCGGACTTGCCGTTCACGTTGAGAGCGATATTCTTTATGTGCTCGATGGGATAAGACACACGTGTGTTCTCAGTGACAGACTTGTCAGCGAAATCGATCTTTCCGTCCTTGTCAACGGTGACGTTCTCAAGGAGAGCATCCCTCTTGATGGCGTTGTAGATGTCGGGCTCGGCATCCTTGTCCAGGTTTATGACCTTTGCATAGCAGCCGCCCTCGAAGTTGAACACGCCGTTGTCGTCCCAGCCGTGCTCATCATCTCCGATGAGAAGTCTCTTGGGATCTGTTGAAAGGGTCGTCTTTCCTGTTCCTGAAAGACCGAAGAATATGGCTGTGTTCTTTCCTTCCATATCGGTGTTGGCTGAGCAGTGCATGGAAGCCATTCCCTTAAGAGGCAGGAAATAGTTCATCATTGAGAACATGCCCTTCTTCATCTCACCGCCATACCATGAATTGAGAACCACAGCTTCTTTGCTGGTGGTGTTGAACATCGCGGCTGTCTCTGAACGCATGCCCAGTTCCTTGAAGTTCTCAACCTTTCCCTTTGAAGCATTGTAGAATACAAAATCAGGCTTGAAGTTGGCCTCTTCCTCTGCTGTGGGCCTGATGAACATATTGCGGACGAAATGTGCCTGCCATGCCACTTCCATTATGAAGCGGACAGCCATGCGGGTGTCTTCGTTGGTTCCGCAGAAGCAGTCAACCACATACAGTTTCTTGCCGGAAAGCTCTTTCTTTGCGATCTCTTCGCAGGCCTTCCACATCTCGGGAGTAGCCACGTGGTTGTCATTGGGATACTCTTCGGTGGTCCACCATACGGTGTCCTTGGAATTCTCATCCATGACGATATACTTATCTTTAGGGGATCTTCCGGTAAAGATACCGGTCATAACATTGACCGCGCCAAGCTCGGTTTCTGTTCCAACATCATAACCTGTAAGAGAAGGATCCATCTCCTCCTTGTACAGATCCTCATACGAAGGATTGTAAACGATTTCTTTTGTGTCTGTAATGCCGTACTGCGTGAGATCAATCTTTGCCATTATTACTTCTCCTTTTCCTAAAAATTATAACGATGCTTTCGCATCACTGCTTCGTTTATGAAAAAGCCGGAAACAGATCCGGATCTTCAACAAAAATTTCCTGTAATCTTATAGCACAGTGTGACGATAATATCAAGAAAAAATCAGACAAAAAACCATTACAAACCCCAAAAAGGGAACATATCACCTGGAAACCGGCCTTGTGGCTTCCATGAGAAGCTGGGCATATCGGCCGTCCATATAGGGCAGAAGTTTTTTTAGGACAAGTTCATGATATTCATTGAGACGCCTGATATCCTCGTCAGTCATATACTTTATGTCTATAACATCCAGATCGATGGGCACATAGGTGAGATGTCTGAACTTCAAAAACTTTCCGTCTGCGCTCTCACCTGCAGAAACCAACTCCAGAATGTTCTCGATCCTGATCCCGAACTCTCCGTCCCGGTAAACCCCTGGTTCATCGGAAACTATCATACCCTCTTTGAAAGGTTCATCGGGGACGACTTTATTGCTCTTCCAGCGGATGCTGTGGGGGCCTTCATGAACATTCAGCATATAACCCACGCCGTGACCGGTCCCGCATTTATAGTCGGAAAGCATCTTCCACAACGGCCCCCTGGCCATTATATCGAGATTGATACCGGTACACCCCTCCAGAAATACGGTGTCCGCAAGGTTCAGCATCCCCGCCACAGTCCTGGTGAAGAGTTTCCTGATGGTGTCTGAAACATTGCCTATGCTGACCGTTCGGGTCACATCCGTGGTCCCGCCCATATATTGACCACCGGAGTCTATTAACAAGAGCCCATTGTCCAGTATCTCTGCGCTCTTTTCACGATCCGGTTCATAGTGCATCATTGCGGCATTTGCCCCGTATGCAACTATGGTGGGGAAAGACGGCTCAATGAAACCCTTGAGATGGGATCTGGCTATATCCACGATCCCCGCCACCTGGGCCTCTGTTTTCCCGTCATGAGGAAGTTCTTCCTTCAGGTCTAAAAGAGTCTTTGTGAGAGCCGCGCTGTCTTCGATATAGATCCTTCTGAGGTTTGTAAGCTCCGTCTCATTTTTTACAGCCTTCATGAGCCCCACGGGACTTCTGTCCACAACAGCCTCGCTGTGACCCGAAATGGTTTTATACAAATAAAAACTTGTATTGAAACGGTCCAAAAGCGTCTTTTGTCCCTTTAAGGTTTTTCCCTCTATGAAATTCCTGAATTCTTCATAGGGACGGATCTCTGCCCCGGATGCCCCTATAAATTTCATGGCATCCTCATCCAGTTCAGACTTCTGGATAAACAATATAACCTTTTTGCCGGAAATATACATCGAAGACATTGCAACAGGATTGCAGGCAATATCCCGGCCCCTGATATTCAAAAGCCAGCATATCTCATCCAGGGATGTTATCAGTATCCCGTCACATTCTTTTTCGGACAGACTGTTTTTCACTTCCTGTATCTTTTCTTCGGCTGTCTTTCCGCTTATGTGATCCGGCAAAACAAAGACTTTATTTGAAGGAAGTGAAGGCCTGTCTTCCCATTCATCCCCGGCTATATCGGAATCAACAACAGACGCCCCCTTGTCTTCAACTATCTTTTCCAGTTTGCACCCCCTTCGGAGGCTCACTGTGCTGTAGTCGAAAAAGAGCGTCTGTCCCGTTTTGATATTATCTTTTATAAAATCCAGGATCTCAGGAACATCCGGCTCTCCCATTCTCATCAGCCGGATGCCGGTACCCCTGAGTTCATTTTCAGCCTGAATGAAATACCTGCCATCTGTCCAGAGATAATCCTTTTCAGATGTCAGAAGCATATCACCGTCAGACCCGGTAAAACCGGAATAGTGTTCGATAGTCCTGTAACGGTCGCACACATACTCCGACATGTGACAATCTTCAGATGTCACAAGGAGAAAGTCACATCCCTTCTCCTTCATCTTCCTGTGAAGCTTTTTAAGCCTCTCCGATATGCTATCCTTCGTCCCCATCAGTCTCTTCCGTTTCAACCTCTATCTTGTAGATATCCTGAGCATTGTCGTAGCTCCTGGTCTTCTTCAGAAGCATATCCTTGACCTTTATGAGCCTTATCTGAGTACTTCTCTCGTTCTCGTCCAGTTTCATGGATATGTATTTTATGGTTTCCTGAGTTCTGGGTATGATAACATGTTCAAGGGCATTGACTCGACGCCTGGTCTTTTCTATCTCGATGGCCATAAGCTGACAGCTCTTCTCCACTTCAGCCAGTTTGATCAGATCAGGCAATATATCGGAAACCGACTGGACAGCTCCGTCCAGATCCGCAGTGGTAAAAGCAAAACCATAGGAGAAAATATCGCTTTCATCCTGGCTTTCCATCTTTACCTCATATTTGGGAATGTCAACGCTCATGACATTTTCCTCGGATACATTGAGGAACACCTGCTGTTTGGGCGCCATAAGAGCCGTATTCAGCGTGGCTTCAGACATAGTAGCCTTTGCTATGACAAAATTCTGATTGGCATTGTTGATGCCTTCTTCCACCTTTTTTCTGAGAGCCATATTCTCCCTGGCAAGGTCAAGGAACTGACGCATCAGTTCATCTCTCTTGTCTTTCAAAAGTTTATGACCCTTTGTCGCTGATTTCAGCTTGCCCTTTAACCGGGTAAGCTCCATTCTGGTGGGATTAACCTGTGCCTGAGGCATTTATTACCCTCCTGATACCGACATGGCAGCCATCGCAGGCCGCCTGTCGGATTAGTTTCCCAACAACTTAAGCTTCAGTTCAGACGCCAAATGTGGGATTCATTTTCTTAAAGTAATCGTTGTCGTAATACTGGTCGATATATTTCTGATCGATCCTCTTAAGCTCTGATTTAGGCAGGATAGAAAGGAGTTTCCACCCCGTTGCCAGAGTCTCTTCAATGTCCCTGTTGGCTTCATATCCCTGAGACACATATTCCTTTTCAAACTCATCAGCAAATTTTGCATAGATCAGATCGGTCTCAGAAAGAGCGGCCTCACCGAGGATGGTCATAAGTTCCTTGTTCTCTTTTCCGCGGGCATAGGCGGAGAAAAGCTGGTTCATGGTGCTGGCGTGATCCGCTCTGGTCTTGCCTTCACCGATTCCCTTATCCTTAAGTCTGGACAGAGAAGGCAGAACATCGATAGGAGGTGTAATGCCCTTTCTGTAGAGCTCACGGGAGAGAATGACCTGTCCTTCGGTAATGTATCCGGTA
>JAILIO010000167.1 GCA_024695225.1 Lachnospiraceae bacterium | reverse complement strand
CATTTGTACTCTACGGCTCATTCACAGACAGTTCCTCATACACTGTGACCGCAGGATCCAGCTCAACCACCTCAACACCCTCTTCACCTTCGAGCAGCAAGTCAGACAGTACAACCGATATCGGGGTGACCGGGATAACACTTGATCAGGGTACTCTGGAAATGGAAGTGGGAGATTCCGCCACCTTAACTGCTACCGTAGCGCCTTCTTCTGCCACAGATCCTGCAGTAACCTGGAGTTCTAACAATACTTCAGTTGCAACTGTCAACAGCAAAGGCTTTGTAAAGGCCGTGGGAACAGGGTCTGCGACGATCACAGCAAGTGCAGGCGATTACAGCTATACTTGCAGTGTGGAAGTTTCCGAAGCAGAGGATTCGGAAGGGGTAACAAATCTCACCCTCAGCACAAACAGCATTACACTTGCCATAGGAAGCAGCCAGACCATGACAGCGGATGTCACCCCTTCAAGCTATGAGGGAGACGTTACATGGGAATCCGGTGACACAGCTATAGCAACGATAGATGAAAACGGCACCGTTACAGCTGTTGCCAAGGGAAAGACCACACTTAAGGCCCAGGCGGATACTTTCAACTCATACTGCATGATAACAGTTGTGGGAGAAGATGATGATGTGGCAGTTTCATCGGTCACTCTGGACAAAACAAGTTTAAGCCTGAAAAAAGGGAACACAGCAACCCTGACTGCAACCGTACTTCCTACGGATGCAACTAATACAAATGTAACCTGGAAATCCAGCAAGGAATCTGTTGCAACAGTTTCAAACGGCACCGTAACAGCTGTTGCAGCGGGATCAGCAACCATCACCGTCACTTCAGTATACGACACCACAAAATCCGCTTCATGCACGGTGACCGTGACAGAGGACTCAGAGGAAGAAGAAGACAGCGATGTGGCAGTCACATCCGTAACCCTTAATAAGACGACGCTCAGCCTGGCAAAGGGAAATACAGCCACTCTCACTGCGACAATAGCTCCTTCAAATGCAACAAATAAAAACATCACCTGGAAGTCCGGAAACGAATCTGTGGCAACAGTTTCAAACGGCACTGTCACAGCTGTTGCAGCGGGAACTGCAGTCATAACCGTAACCTCTGTATCAGACACTACCAAATCCGCTTCATGCACAGTGACTGTGACAGATACAACCACCTGGGAGTCAGTCAGGACAGAAGCCGTGAACACCACAGTATCCGCCACAGCCGGCAGATTTAATGACAGTTCCAACACTGTGGAGATAACCTTTGATTCACTGGAAAACAATACTGCGGAATACACCGGGAAAGCCATTACTCCCCTTCCCACAGTCACCTTCAACGGAGTGGAGCTTAAGAAGAACGCTGACTATACCGTATCCTACAAGAGCAACAAGCTTCCCGGAACCGCGACAGTTACCGTAAAGGGCACGGGAGAGTTCAAGAACAGCAAGACCGCCACCTTCACTATAAACAAGATCGATCTGTCCGACTGCGATATCAGGGCAAACGATGTGATCCTGAAAAAAGAAGGTAAGGAAGTTAAGACCACGCTTAAGGTATATTCAGAAAACGGAGTCCTGATCCCTGCGTCAAACTACATTGTGACATACGAAAACAACACTGCTGCCGGCACCGCAACAGCCACGATAACCGCAAAGGCTAACAGCAAACTCCTGAACTCCGGTTCTGCCACAGCAGACTTTGAAGTACTGGCTGCAGGAACTGATAAGAAATATCTCATATCAGGCGCTAAAGTAACAGGCGTAACGGCACTCAGTTACACCGGCGAAGCTCTTGAACAGAGCAGCGTCACCGTGACAGATTCGGGAAAGACAGCGCTTAAAGAAGGAACCGATTATGACATAGACTACAAGTGCAATGTCAACGCAGGAAAAGCCACCATGATCGTAACCGGTACCGGCGACTACCACGGTGTAAAATATGTCACATTCACCATCAAGGCAAATAAGACCCTGAGCGACAAGATCACCATAGAGCTGTCCGATGAAAGCACCTATCACTACACAGGCTACCCCATAAAGCCGCTTCCTGTAGTGAGTTACAACGACACGGTTCTCACCGAAGGGACTGACTATAAGCTGTCCTGGTCAAAGAACTTAAATGTCACGGATGCTGCCACACTCAAAGTGGTGCTCAAGGGGAATATAAGTCTCACAAAGACTGCCACCTTCAAGATCCAGGCATATGACTGGAGTGATATCACAGCCGGCTTCGGCACAGATGAGATAAATACGGCCACAAAGAAGGCTTTGCCCGTGTTCTATTACAACGGCACCATGATCACTCTTAAGAAGGGAAAAGCTTATACACCCAAACACACCTTTGACAAGTCATCAAAAGCTGTCTCAGTCACCATAAAGGGCGCAGGCCCCTACAAGGAACAGACCGAAAAGACAGGCTACAGCTACACCTACACAGGCAAATGATGACACTCTCCGATCCATAAGACAATATCCGGGAGAATGCTCTGCCAGATCACATTACATCCTTCCGGTGAGTAAAACCAAAAAAAACACAGCGGCTCCAAAACCGCTGTGTTTTTGTATTGTGATCTTATTTATATCACAGTCACATGCCTTCACCGATCCGGGAGACCCGCAGGCATCAACATTTTTTAAAAGTCCGTCTGCTGAAACAAAAAATATGTCACGGATTCAGGCGATGATACGTGTTCCCGTATTTCCTCTGACCGCCTCCACCGCATCCTGCAGTTTTGCGATGAGGGCAGTCCTTTCAGGATGACCCTTCACAAAATTCACGGCCGCCTGGACCTTGGGAAGCATGGAACCCGGAGCAAACTGTCCTTCATCCATATATGTCTCTGATTCAGATACTGTCATCAAGTCAAGTTTCTTCTCATCGGGCTTCCCGAAATTTATGGAAACCCTGTCCACCGCAGTGAGGATCATAAGGGTGTCTGCCCCCACCTCCTCCGCCAGGCATCCGGAGGCCAGATCCTTGTCTATGACGGCTGCCGCCCCCTTAAGGTGGTTCACTCCTGCCCTGATCACCGGGATCCCGCCGCCGCCACAGCATATGACCACGTGTTCTGTGTCCAGGAGGGTTTTTATTATCTCCTTTTCGACCACAGTCTCAGGCTTTGGGGAAGCCACCACACGTCTGAAACCCCGGCCCGAATCCTCGTGGACCACATAATTCCTTTCACGGACCAGCTTGTCCGCCTCTTCCCTTGTCATAAAATGACCTATGGGCTTTTCCGGAGTCTTAAAGGCCGGATCCTCAGGGTTCACTTCCACCTGGGTGAGGACGCTTACGACCCCTTCCTCTATCCCGCGGTTCAACAGTTCTTCCCTCAGGGCATTCTGGATGTCATATCCGATATAACCCTGGCTCAGAGCCACGCACACGGACAGGGGCACCTGCACGTATCTTTCCGGGTCCTCCCTGGTGAGGAGACCGAAGGCTTCCTGGATCATCCCCACCTGGGGTCCGTTCCCATGGGCGATGGCCACGGAATAGCCCTCCTCTATCAGGTCTGCCACCGCTTTGGCAGTGATCTTCACAGCCGCCATCTGCTCAGGCAGGTTCTCCCCAAGGGCGTTGCCGCCAAGGGCCACCACTATACGGTGTTTATTATTTTTATCGCTGCGATCCGATGTTATCATCCGAGGCATCTCACGGGGAGCCCTCTCTTCTCCAGTTCTTTAAGGGCTTTTGCGGGATCCTTCACCTTTGAAAGGAAGATCATGGCTGCGATTATATAAGGCTTATAGCTTGCCTGCTTGTAAAGGGGTTCCCTGTACCGGTCAAACACGGAAGCCTCCACCTCGCCTTTCTCACAGCTCACTGAATTGATATCTGCAGGCAGGCAGTGGAGATAAAGCGCCTTCCCTTCATTTGTCTTCTTCATCAGTTCCTCTGTACAGCACCAGTCTGTGTGTTCCGCATTTCTCTTAAGCAGTTCCTTCTCCAGAGCAGCTATGCCATCCATATCCCCGTCGCCGTAGAGCACTGTTCTCTTCTCCATTGCGCTGTAGGGAGCCCAGCTCTTGGGATATACGATATCAGCCCCCTCGAAAGCCTCCTCCATGCTGTTCACCTGTCTGAAGGAACCTCCGGAAGCCTTGGCATTGTCGGACGCCACCTTGAGGGTGCTGTCCATGACATCGTAGCCCTCGGGATGCGCCAGCACCACATCCATGCCAAACCTGGTCATAAGTCCTATAACGCCCTGGGGCACAGACAGCGGCTTCCCGTAACTGGGAGAATAAGCCCAGGTCATGGCCAGTTTCTTGCCCTTCAGGTTCTCCACCCCTCCAAACTCATGGATTATGTGGTCCATATCGGCCATGCACTGGGTGGGATGGTCGATATCGCACTGGAGGTTTACGAGAGTGGGCCTCTGCTCCAGGATGCCCTGTCTGTAGCCTTCATCCACGGCGTTTGAAACCTCATGCATGTACTTATTTCCCTTTCCGATGTACATGTCGTCCCTTATCCCTATCACTTCCGCCATGAATGAGACCATGTTGGCCGTCTCTCTAACCGTCTCTCCGTGGGCTATCTGGCTCTTCCCCTCATCCAGGTCCCTGACCGTAAGTCCCAGCAGGTCACAGGCCGATGCAAATGAGAACCTGGTCCGGGTGGAATTGTCCCTGAAGATGGAAATCCCCAGTCCGGAGTTGAAGATCGCGGGGGAGATATTCCTCTCCCTGAGAGATCTCAGGGCATCCGCCACCGCAAATACCGCAGCTATCTCATCGTCTGACTTCTCCCAGGTCAGGAAGAAGTCTCCTCCGTACATCTTCTCAGCCTTCAGGCCGGAAAGAGTGTTTATGATCTCATCAAAATTCTGGTACATTTCACATTTCCTCCAATATAGAAAATCATATCGTTTTCACAGATCGCTCTGTATAGTTCATATCCGCAGTTCACGGTGTGCGATCCGTATCTGCAGATCACGGTCCATGGATCTCTCACCTCAGATCACTTGATGTCGTTGTCCGTCTTTCCGCCCCTGTACTCGGAGACATCACCCATCTCTCCTTCGGTGGGATAAAGCTCTATGGCCGCTGCGTAAAGAGCTGCCGCCCTCACCAGATCGTCCTTCCAGGTGATCTCATTGGGTGCGTGGGCCTGGGATTCCGCGCCGGGCCCGAAGCCTACGCAGGGGATGCCGTAACGCCCCTGTATGGATACGCCGTTTGTGGAGAAGGTCCACTTGTCAGTGAGGGGACGGTCCCGGAGGGCTTCCTGTCCCGGAGGGCACATCCTCTTCTCTCCGAAAAGTTTATTATGAGCGTCCACCAGAGCCTTCACATGAGGGGCAGATTCCTTATTTATCCAGGTGGGGAAATAACTTTCAGTCTCGTAGACCTCCTTCTTCCATGAGGGTCTGTCGTACATGTACATGGACACCTTCACATCTTCCCCGTATTTTTTCACCGAGGGAAGCTCCTCAATCTCCTTTATGCAGTTGTCCCAGGTCTCTCCCGCAGTCATCCTCCTGTCGATGGATATGGCGCAGGAATCCGCCACTGCGCATCTGGATGGCGATGTGAAATATATCTGGGATACGGTGCAGGTGCCTCTTCCAAGGAACCTGGCGTCTTCGTAATGCTCGGGATTGTATTTGGGATCCAGCATCTTCACCAGGCCTCTTATCTGGGTGCTGTCATCGCACCCGTTGTTGTTGAGGGCCCTTACGTCGTTAATGATATCCGCCATCTTGTAAATGGCGTTCTCCCCTCTTTCGGGAGCGGAACCGTGACAGGACACGCCTCTCACATCCACCCGGATCTCCATGCGGCCCCTCTGGCCTCTGTATATGCCGCCGTCTGTGGGTTCCGTGGATATGACGAATTCCGGCCTGTAGTTGTCCTTATTTACGATGTACTGCCAGCAAAGGCCGTCGCAGTCCTCCTCCATGACGGAGCCGACCACCATGATCCTGTATCCCTCGGGGATCATATCCAGATCCTTCATGATCTTTGCGCCGTACAGCGCAGCTGCCATGCCGCCCTCCTGGTCTGAAGCGCCGCGGCCGTAGATCACCTGGTCGTCCTCATAGCCTTCATAGGGGTCGTGTGTCCAGTTTTTACGGTTTCCGATGCCCACCGTGTCCACATGGGAATCAAGGGCGATGATCTTGTCTCCCTTTCCCAGCCATCCGATCACATTTCCCAGGCCGTCTGTATCAACGTCCTCAAAGCCGTTCTTCTTCATCTCTTCCATTATGCAGGCTACTACCTTCTCTTCCTCCGCGCTCTCGCTGGGGATGCTGATCATCCTGCGGAGAAATGAGATCATGTCCTTTCTGTAACCCTCTGCCGCTGCAAGTACCTTTTCCCTGTCTGTGGCCATTTAAATGATCCCCCTTTTCTTGAATTCTTCCTTAAGTTCATTCATATCATTTCTGCATTTCAAGGGCTCTCCGGCGTATTTGATGGCGTTTTCCACGTCTTTCAGCCCGTTGCCCGTGACAACAGAAACCACTGTGCTGTTTTTGTCGATAATGCCCTCTTCGCAGAGTTTCTTAAGACCTGCGGTCCCAGTGACTCCTGCGGGCTCACCGAAGACCCCTGCATACCTGCCCAAAAGCTTCTGGGCTGCCATTATCTCTTCATCCGTGACCTCCACGGTTATGCCGTCGGATTCCCTTATGGCCGCCATGGCCTTGTCCGGATTCCTGGGGACTCCAACTGCTATGGAATCGGCTATGGTGTTCTCCTCCATGGGAGCAAGGGCTTTGTTCTCACGGACTGCTCTGTTTATGGGGAAACATCCTGCTGCCTGGGCTGAGATCAGACGGGGGAGCCTGTCTATGAAACCGGCTTCCTTAAGATCCTTAAGCCCCTTCCAAAGCCCTGCTATTGTGCATCCGTCCCCCACTGATATGGCGATAAAGTCCGGAACAGACCAGTTTAACTGCTCCATTATCTCAAGGGACACAGTCTTCTTGCCCTCTGACAGATAGGGGTTTATGGCTGCGTTTCTGTTGTACCAGCCGTATTCATCTATGGCCGCCTTTGACAGCTCGAAGGTCTCCTCGTAATTGCCCTGAACCGAGATCACATTCGCCCCGAAGGTCAGGAGCTGGGCCACTTTTCCCTTGGGTGCCCTCTCCGGCACAAAGATATAGGTCTTCATCCCTGCTGCCGCGGCATTGCCCGCCAGGGATGAGGCGGCGTTCCCTGTGGATGAGCAGGCTATGGTGTCCTGCCCCGCCTCAAACGCCTTTGCCACCGCCATGGAAGAGGCCCTGTCCTTAAGAGAAGCGGTGGGATTCACTCCATCGTCCTTCACATAGAGTTTTTTAAGGGAAAGCTTTTCCCTGAGACGCTCTGCATCGTATAAGGGTGACCAGCCGACTCTGAGAGGCGGCTCCTTGGTATCCTCCTCCACCGGGAGAAACTCCCTGTATCTCCACATGGAGAAGAGCTTTCTATCCCTCAGAGTGTCTTTATTTACGTCGGCCCTTATGTGCTCGTAGTCGTACTCTATATCCAGGATCCCGCCGCACTCACAGTTGGTGAGATCCGGTACTGCATCGTATCTTTTGCCGCACTTGACGCATCTGGCTCCCGTGACATACTTCATATGACACCCGCCTCCGCGTTGAACTCATCTATCATGCGGTCGATGTCTTCCACCTGCCTGTGGACCGCATCCCATGTGCCTTCCCTGTCGTACCAGAGGGCGTTCAGGTCGTCCACCGTCTTTCCCTGCTGCTCCACCCAGGTGTAATACTTGAGATTGTGGACCCTCTTCCTGTCGGCGTAGGTCAGTTCCATCATGAGATCGGTCTTCTGGTTCAGGAGATACAGGGCGTGGTCCTTCTCCGCCTCAAACTCGGTATATGCACCGTGCTCTTCGTTCATTTCCTTTATCCTGGATTCATACATCACCGCCGAATCGGTGAGAACGGTCATAACCACATCATTCTCATTGAATTCATAATATTTGGCCATCTTTATGCAGCAGAGCATATTTGCAATGCCGGATATGCCGAGCCAGGGCAGGATGGAGATCAGCTCGTCAGTGATCCCATGTTTCTTAAGGAACGCCTGTCCCTCAGGGAGGTTGAAGAGCCTCAGTATGCGAAGGGGATCATTATCGTCTATATCTATGACCATGTCGGTATTTCTCACATTGTGTATCCAGGGGATGTGCTTGTCCCCTATGCCCTCTATCCTGTGGCCTCCAAAGCCGTTGTCCAGGATGGTGGGACACTGGGCTGACTCGCCCACTGCCAGTTTCATCTCAGGATACTTTTCCTTGAGGAGATCACCCGCTGACATGGTGCCTGCGGAGCCGGATGTAAAGCAGGCGCCGGAAAGTCTCTGTCCCGGTTTCTTCACGGCTTCAAAAAGGTCTGCCAGGGCGTTTCCCGTCACATTGTAGTGCCAAAGGGGATTTCCCATCTCGGCGAACTGGTTGAAGATCATCATGTTGTCCTGCTGCTTGAGTTCATTTGTCTTGTCAAAGATCTCCTTCACGTTGGATTCACATCCGGGGGTTGCTATTATTTCCGCTCCTATGCTCTTAAGCCAGTCGAAGCGCTCCCTGGACATATCCTCAGGCAGGATCGCTATTCCCTTACAGGAAAGGAGTTTGGAGTTGAAGGCGCCGCCCCTGCAGTAATTTCCCGTGGAAGGCCATACCGCATGATGATAGGTGCTGTCAAACTGTCCGGTCACAAGCCTGGGGATGAGACACCCGAAGGAGGCGCCCACCTTGTGACAGCCTGTGGGGAACCATTTGCCTGCCATCGCTATGATCCTGCAGGGCACCCCTGAGATGGAGGAAGGGATCTCCACGAAGTTTGGCACATCCTTAAAGAGACCTCCCTTTTCCTTTGCCTCATTCTTCCAGGATATCCTGAAGAGGTTCAGGGGGTCCACATCCCAGAGCCCCACATTCTTAAGTCTGTCCTTTATGCTGTCAGGGATAAGGGACGGATCCTGCATCTGTGAGAACTTGGGGATCACGATGCCGTTTTCACGGGCTTTCCGGATATTGTGTTTCCTTCCTTCAGGTTTAACGCTCAGATCGATCTTTACCATTTCCTGTATGTCTCCTTTCATAGCTGCTTTCGCAGATCACTTTCATATAGAGATCACTTTCATATAGAGATCACTTCCCCGCAGGTCCGCAGGGAAATCCCCCGAAACTTAACTTCCGGGCTCTGCAGATTCTGTCTTACAGAATATCACTTCTTCGCCGGGCTGTACGGGGTGTTTTCCAGGGGCAGCGACTGCCTGAATCCCCCGTCGTATTTGTAATAAGCCAGCGCACAGGCGGGAGCTGTGGGTATCATGCACAATTCCCCGCATCCCTTGGCCCCAAGTGAATAAGGGAGTTTGTCTTCCTCTGCAGGCCTCGCCAGAACCACCTCAAGTTCAGGGGCATTTCCCGATCTCATGAAGCCTATGGTCCCGAAACGGCTCTTGGGGTATCCCTCCACGCACTCAAACTTTTCGGTCACTCCGTAGCCTATGCCCATGACCATCCCGCCTTCTATCTGCCCTTCCACGGACTGAATGTTCACGGGAACGCCCACATCAAAGGCGGCCTTTGCCTTTTTGATCTTTCCGTTATCATCCAGGATGATCAGCTGGGCCCCGTATGAATAAGAGATATGACTCACCGGGTTCTCCTTCTCAGCCCCGAGGGGATCTGTAATGGCTGAGAACTCCCCGAAGAATTCCTGTCCCTCCAGCTCATCAAGGCTGTGCGCCTCAAGGGCTGCCTTCAGTTTCTCTCCCACCTGCCTTGCGGCTTCACCTGTCATCACTGTCTGCCTTGAAGCGGTTGATGTGCCCGCATCGGGAGTCCTTACGGTATCAGCGTCCTCAAAGACAAATAAGGACGGACTTAAGCCTGTCACATGGCAGATCTCAGTCAGCACCATCTGTCCGATGCCCTGTCCCATACAGGCTGCGGAGGTCCTTATATGTATCAGCCCCTTCTCAACTGAGAGGAGGACTCTTCCAATGTCCTGCTTGCCCATGCCGGTGCCTGAGTTTTTGAACCCGCAGGCTATGCCGGCGTACTTATTTGCATAATATTCGTCTTTTAAAAGGTCCAGGCAGGCTGCCATATTTGTGTCGGGCTCCGCCTTCTGACCGTTGGGAAGGATATCCCCGGGCTTTATCACATTTATCCGCCTCATCTCGAAGGGATCTATCCCCACCTTCTCGGCCAGCAGATTTATGTTCATCTCCTGGGCAAAGCAGCTCTGGGTGACTCCAAAGCCCCGGAACGCCCCGGAAACCACGTTGTTTGTGTAGACAGACATCCCGAAGATGTCCAGGTTCTTGAAGTTGTAAGGTCCCGCAGCATGAGTGCAGGCTCTCTCCAGCACAGGACCGCCGAGAGAAGCATAGGCTCCGGTGTCTGCTATTATTATCCCCTTCATTGCGGTCAGATGCCCGTTCTCATCACAGGCTGTGGTGAACTCCATCTCCATGGGATGGCGCTTCACATGGTGGTTAAGGGACTCCTGCCTGGTGAACCTGACCTTCACGGGTTTCTTCATGTGCCAGGCTCCCAGGGCAGCATACTGCTGGACTGACATGTCTTCCTTGCCGCCAAAGCCGCCTCCCACAAGGGCTGCGTGCACATGGACCTTTTCCTGGGGAAGGGCGAGCATCTTTGCGCACTCCCTCTGCACATCGTATATCGACTGACAGCCTGTATAGATCAGAAGGCCGTCCCCTTCGGGAAGAGCCACTGAGCATTCGGGTTCCATGAACCCGTGTTCCTGCCAGGAGGTCTTGTATTTCCTGGTGACCACATATTTGGACTCTTTTATGGCCTGATCCGCATTTCCCCGCTTCAGGACGGACCTGCTCATCACGTTTCCATCCTCGTGGATAAGGGGCGCATCCCCCTTTAGAGCATCGAAGGGAGAGGTCACGGGCTCCAGTTCCGTATAAGTTATGTCAACCAGTTTCCTGATCTCGTCAAGTTTTTCTTTCTTGTCGGTGATGACCATAGCCATCACATTTCCCACATATTTTGTGATGTCACCCTCTCCCAGCATGACTTCCCAGTCCTGCTTGATATGACCGATGATGTTACAGGGGACGTCCTTCTTAGTCAGCACCTTTAGACAATCGGCATGGGCCTCTGCTTTTGACACATCTATCCGATCGATGCGGGCTCTGGGATATTTGGAAAACACAAGGCCTCCGTAAAGCATCCCGGGAAGCTGTATGTCATCGGTATATTTGCCGGTACCGTTCACCTTCTCTGCGGCATCTATCCTCTTTGCCCTCATATCCATGGTGATGGAATCCGGGTCTTTCGGGATCTCCCTCTTCTCCCTCAGGAAATCCGCCGCCATGAGTATGGCTTCCTCGATCTTTTTATAGCCCGTGCAGCGGCACAGATTCCCGTTTATGGCCTGTTTTATGTCCTCCACCGTGGGATTCAGGTTCAGGTCCAAAAGACATTTTGCGGAAATGATCATGCCGGGTATGCAGAATCCGCACTGCACCGCTCCTGCCTCGGCAAAACAGTGCTCATACACCTTCATCTCATCTGCAGCTATCCCTTCCACAGTCAGGATATCCGCTCCCTCCAGTTTCGAGGTCTTCATCACACAGGATTTCACCTTTTTCCCGTCTATGAGGACCGTGCATGCTCCGCACACTCCCTCGGAACAGCCGTCTTTTACGGAGGTTATGCCCAGCTCGTCCCTTAAAAATGAAAGCAGGGACACATCCGCCCTACAGGTGACCTCTTTTCCGTTTACCTTGAAGTTCCAAGGGCCGGCGGCCCCGGGTTTCAAATTTCCTTCATTCATATACGAATCTCCATCATTTAATCACGCATGTTATCAGGTGACAAAACCCTTACCGCCTGATCGGTCTGCACTTACTTCGTGCCGCACAGGATGACTCCGGCCTGCAGGTTTCATCTGATCTTTCAGTTTCTCAAGTGGTCTGCACTTACCGCCTGACCCACCAGATGACCTGCTCACATCTCTGCAGGCTTCAGGCCACAATTTTACAGCAGATATCTGTACCTGGTGACTACCGCTTCCACAAGCTTTGATACCTCGGGAGAGTTGCCGTTCAGCCTCATCACTGTCTTTCCGCTGTCATCTAGATAAAATCCTTCATTGTCCCCCTCATCAAAAGCCTCCTTTGAAGAGTAAAGGGTAAACTTGTCCTTGTAGGGTTTTCCGTCGTAAGGACAGAAAACAGCGCAGTTTCCGCACTCGTTGCACAGGCTGTCCAGATGCAGGATCTGTCCTTCGATCACGATATTGGCCCTGTTGGGACAAACCTCCGCGCAGACTCCGCAGATATAAGGACATCCGAGACATCTGTTGTCAGGTTCCTCATGTAAGTCTTCTTTGAGGACTCCTCTCTTGTGGAGATATTCCTTTTCCGCCCCATAGGGAAGTTTATGCCTGTATTCGGAAGAAACGCCTGTTATGTGTTCTGCGGTCTTCATTGCTGAGGCTATGGCCTTCACCACGGTGGCAGGGCCCTTTGCCGCATCCCCCACCACATAGAGTCCGTGAACTGTGGTCTCGTTGTATTCGTTCAGCACCGGAAGTCCCTTTTCGTTGAGAGATGCGCCAGCGCGCTTTAAAAGCTCTGCATCAGTCCTCTCTCCCACGGCGCTTATCAACAGATCTGCCTTTATTTCCACGGTCTCACCTGTGTCCACAGGTTTCGGACGGCCCGAGGCATCCATCTCTCCCGCCTTCATCACACGGCATTTCAGGACACCGTCCCTGAATCCCACGGGTGCCAGGTTCTCCAGGAATTCCACACCGTCTTCCAGTGCTTCCTCCAGTTCTTCCTCATCTGCGGGCATATATCTCCTTGTCCTCCTGTAGACAAGGGATACCTTCTCAGCCCCCTGCAGCCTCTTTGCGGCCCTTGCGCAGTCCATGGCGGTATTTCCGCCGCCGATAACCGCTATGGAGCCGGCTTCCGGTATATCTCTTCCCTCTCTTATGCGCCTCAGAAAATCAAGGGCATCCAGGGTTTCCCCGTATTCAAGCCCGGGATCTCCCGGCTTTTCAGCCCCATTGGCCAGGATCATAAAATCATACCCGTTTTCTTTAAGACGGATTAAATCTTTTATCTCCTTCCCGGTTTCCAGTTTTGCACCATAGGAAAGGGCTATCTTCACATCCATTTCCGTTTCGTTGTCATTTACCCTGAAATCGGGTATCACATTCCTGACTGTTCCCCCGGGGTTCTGCTCCTTCTCAAAGATCGTGACATCGAATCCTCCCCTGCTGAGGAAATAGGCAGCTGCAAGCCCTCCGGGGCCCGCTCCTATGACGGCCGCCTTACCCGGATCTCCGCCAACCGCGCGGTTCCTGCTCTTCATCAGTTCATCAAATGCGGAAACTGCCGCTTTATGTTTCGTATCCCTTATATTTACCGCGCTCTCGTAGTGATTTCTCATACACTTTTTCGCGCAGGTCTGGGGGCAGATGGAGCCGGTGGTAAAAGGCAGCGGATTCCTGTCGGTGATAATGTTCAGCGCCTCCACTGCATCCCCTCTCTCCATGGCGTCCACATAGGCGGGAATATCCTGACAGATGGGACAGCCTGAGGAACAGGGCGCCGTGTAACAGTCGAAAAGAGGAAGGGGCTTTCCGTTCTTTCTGTCCGGTATCCCCTTGATGGGTCTCTTGTAACGGGGATCCTTCGCGGTGTCCTCCAAAAGCTTGGAAACCGCATCGGCGGATACCCCCTTGAATTCGGAATAACTGGCGTTACTAAATTCCCCAGCCATATCCCTGAATCTTCTGTACCCTCCGGGCTTTAAGAGTGTGGTGGCCATGGTGACAGGCCAGATCCCCGCGTCGTACAGGCGCCTGATACTGTGCCTGTCAGCTCCCCCGGAAAATGAGATCCTGACCTTTCCGCCAAACTGATCCGTGATCCTCTTTGAAAGGGTCAGAGTCAGCGGGAAAAGAGAACGCCCGGACATGTACATCTCTTCAGATGGCAGTTCATTTCTCTTCACATCCACAGGGAATGTATTTGTAAGCTTAACTCCAAACTCAACGCTGCATTCAGTGGCCAGTTTTCCCAGTCTCTCTATCATGGGCACCGCATCCTGCCACTGCAGATCCTCTTTGAAATGGTGATCGTCGAAAGCCACCTGGTCAAAACCGTTCTCATCCAGTATCTTTCTTGCGGTCTCATACCCCAGAAGAGTGGGATTGCATTTGACAAAGGTGTTCAGCCCCTTTTCCTTTATAAGGTATGCCGCTATCTTCTCTATCTCCCCCGCGGGACAGCCGTGAAGGGTTGAAAGGGTCACCGAATCTGATATCTCAGGGGATATGGAACGCACATAGTTCTCGTCAACCTTTTTCAAGAGCCCCGTGGATACAGCTTTTACAGAATCTTCCATACAGCTTTTGAAAATGGGGACATCGGAAGCATCCTTCAGGCTCTCGATAAAGGTATCCACCTTTTCTCCCCGTATCCCTTCCAGGTCGTAACCCACGGACATGTTGAAGGCAAAACCGTCGGGATCCCCCAAACCCTTTTCTGCGGCCAGGAGTTTGATCACAAAATAGGCCTTTATGTACTCCTCCATAGCCTCGCCCACCGTGAGTTCCGTACTCCACTCACAGTTATAGCCCTCGTCATAGGAGCTTATGCAAGGCTTTGCCACACAGGCAGCCAGTTCCCTCCCGTCCATCTTTTGGACAGTCTTAAGTTCAAAGAACCTGGCGCCGTAAATATAGGCGGTCACTATGTTCTGCGCCATCTGAGTGTGGGGTCCCGCTGCAGGTCCGAAGGGACTCTCTATGAACCCTTTGAAAAGAGGAAGTCTCTTTCCTTTGAGCTTTACACAGTCTTTTTCCTTACATTCGTACAGATAACGCCTTAGAAGCGCACTGTAGGACATACCCGTCATAAGATCCGACATATCATTTACCTCCGTTCAGCTCCCCCCAGAGCTTTTTGCTTTCTTCCAGGATAAAGGCGTCCGTCTTTTCCCTGTCCGTCACGGTAAACTGCCTGTCCCTGTACAGGACCTTGCCGTCTATCATGGTCATGGTGCAGTCGTGACCTTCCATGCCAAATATCATGTGTCCGTCCACGTTTTCATCCGAGAAAGGAGTGAAAGCCGGGTAATCCATTACGATCACATCAGCGGCCGCCCCCTTCTGTAATATGCCGAGAGGCTTCTTGAAATATTTAGCGCATATCTTCCTGTTGTTCTCAAAGAGCATGGTCACATCCTCTCCCCAGGCCACATTTGGAAGCCCTGCATTGTGCCTCTGTATGATCAGGAACACCTTAAGGCTCTCCAGCATATCGTGGGTGTAGGCGTCTGTCCCCATGCCAACTGTTATGCCCTTCTCAAACATTTTGAGCACCGGGGCGCATCCCACGGCGTTGCCCATGTTGGACTCCGGATTGTTCACCACCATGGTGCCGGTTTCCTTTATTATCTCCATCTCCCCGGGTGACAAATGAATACAATGCCCGAGGAGGGTCTTCTCCCCCAGGATCTTGTTGTACATCAGTCTCTCCACCGGAAGGCAGCCGTATTTCTCCATGCTGTCATAGACATCGTTCATCCCCTCCGCCACATGGATGTGGAAACCTGTCCTGCCGTTATTCATCTCCACCCTCTTTTCAAAAGTCCTGTCGGAAATGGTGAAGAGGGCATGGCCGCCGAACATGGCCTTTATCATGTCGTCATCTTCCTTGAGCGCCCAGGTGATGAACTCCTCATTTTCCTTAAGTGACTGTTC
>JAILIO010000163.1 GCA_024695225.1 Lachnospiraceae bacterium | reverse complement strand
GGCAGAAAATTTCCTGCGGGGTTAAGTTTTAATAAATAAAACCGATATAGAGATGTAAGTCTTTTTAGTTTTTTATATGGAGGGCAGATATAAGCTATGATGAGATCGCTTTATTCCGGTGTTGCCGGACTTCGCACGCATCAGACCCGAATGGACGTCATAGGCAATAACATCGCCAACGTCAACACCACAGCATACAAGACACAATCCATGTCCTTTGCTGATCTTCTTTATCAGAATGTACACTCATCCACCGGTGCCACCGCCGTAAAAGGCGGCACAAATGCGAGACAGATAGGTCTCGGCACCATGACAGGCAGCATAAGCACCGCCATCACGAAGCAGGGCGCGGCTCAGACCACCAATAACCCCTTCGACCTGATGATCAACGGTGACAATTTCTTCATCGTAAACAACGGAAAGCAGAACTTCTTCACAAGAGACGGCTCCTTCAATGTGGATGCCGCCGGCAATCTGGTGATGAATTCAAACGGATACATAGTTCAGGGCTGGCAGGCAAACGCAGACGGAACTATCACAAAAGCCGCTGTTTCCAATCTCCAGATCATGAAGAAGGAATTCCTCACAAGCGATGCTTCCGCCACCACATCCGGCAGGGTCACGGGCATAGTGGACAGGACAGACCCCAACATCGCAAGCGCCGCAGGAAAGACGGTTTCAGTGCCGCTCTATTCTTCCAAGGGCGAGACCTATTCGGTGGTTTTCAGCATAAGCGCAATGGAAGATTACAATTCCTCTGACGGGCGGACTTCCGAAGAGGGTTATTATGCAGCCCATGACTGGAAGCTTTTGGACTCCGACGGAAATGAGATCGCAAAGATAGACAGCTCCTCTCTCGGCGGTTCCGAAGACTACACTGTTCTCAGCTACAGCGCCTCCACAGGCGAGTTCCAGTACGTGGGGAACAGTGGCACAAAGGGCGTAAATGTGAATTTTGCCGGGCTTTCTCTTCCCGATGGGGACACTCTTGGAGGAGGCGGACAGACGGTGAGCATTGATTTCTCCGAATCCGTGATGTACGGAAATGACGGAATATCCACTGTAGCAGGCGCCAAAGGCAATTCAAACGGTGAGAACGCCGGTTGGGCAAAGGGTGACATGTCGGGGATATCCATTTCAACTGCCGGTATAATCACAGCCCAATACACAAACGGCGAGACCAGAGTGCTGGGACAGATAGCCACAGCCCAGTTCAAGAACCCTGCGGGACTTGAGAAGGCGGGAGACAACCTCTACACCACTTCCTTAAACTCCGGTGAGTTTGACGGCACAGGGGTTGATATAACCGCGGGAGGTGGCTCCATAGTCAGCGGTTACCTGGAGATGTCAAATGTAGACATGTCAGACGAATTTACCAGCATGATCACCACACAGCGTGGTTTCCAGGCAAACTCAAAGGTCATAACCACTTCAGATTCCATGCTGGAGATCCTGAGAGACCTGAAGCGCTGATCAAAAAAGCTGTATAAACAGCTGAATAGCTTTCACAAGATATCTTTATTACCTGTAATTTATAGAAAGGGTGTCGCACCAAATGGTACGACACCCTTTTTGTGTGGGTTCTCCGATATACTCTGCGGATGCCGGAAAGTAACAATCCCTCCCCGGATCACTCTCTCTTGATCTCCCTGGTCTCTCTCTCAGTCCGGAGATACAGATCATTCTTGTATCTGAGATCCAAACCTCCCCCTGCCACATATTGATCGGCATTGCCCGTATGAACGGAAAGCAGCTGCGATCTCATGATCAGGCACACTATAAGAGAAATGATGATGGGTATGCCAATACACACAATGGCATAAGTCCCGCCGTCAAAGCTTCCTCCGGCGATAAGGGTGAAAAGCGCTATCAAAACCACCGAAATACCCGCAAACAATCCGAAGAACTTTCCCTTGTCCATGGGAAGGTCACCTATAAGTTTTCCCGTCTGACCGTTCATTGCAAAGAGGAAATTCTGATCTTTCCACTTGGTTGCCAGAAGCCACACCGGCATCATGGCATAATGGGCCTTGTCCACCTCCACGTTCAGATCTTTGTTGATGGTGCTCTTGGAAGTGTATCCGTTGACGGTATTGTCCAGGGCCTGCTCAAGGCTCTGTTTGCTGCGCTCTTCCATCCTGCCGCGGCAGTCCTGCACCTCCACATCGTACCTGTCTGCCAAAAATCCCGGCATATAGGCCATGGAAAAGGGCTTAAGTTCGCTGTAATCATAGGGCTCAATGGAATCCATATGGGCATCGGGCATACGGCTGGAAGCATCCACAGGGATCTTTTCAAACTCAAGGCTTCCGCTCCTGTCCACCTGGTAGTATTCCGTGGTGGTTATCTCCGTATTGCCTCTGGTCTCGGTGTGGACCTTCCTGGCGTCAAAGCGCATGGAACCGTCTGCTTTTCCGTCGAAAAGCCAGAAAGGCACATACACACCCTGAATGTCATCGATATGATTTCCAGACACAAAGGACTTGGGAAGCAGGAATTTCCCTTTGTAATGGTTCTTTAACGCTTCTATGGCAGCCTTTTTGTCGTTTTTGAAGGGGATCACAAGCTCCGGCTTAAGTGCTCCGTCAAACTGTCCGGGCATAACGGTCTGATTGCCGCAGTACGGACAACAAGTAGCTGCAGTATTGCTGTCTGTGATCATCTCAGCCCCGCAGGAAGGACAGCTGTAGGTCTTCATGCCATCGGAGCCTTCCCCCCAGCCTTCATCCTTTCCTGCATTGGCTGCTGCTGTCTCGTTTTTCTCTTCGTAAAGCTTCTCTATCTCTTCTACGGAATATGAACTTCCGCAATAATCACACTCCAGTTTTCCCGATGCCCCCACAAAATGAAGGGGACCGGTACAGGCCGGGCACTGATAATTCGTGGACTGGTCAGCCATACAACCCTCCTTAATTCACTGCATCCTCATTTCCAAAGGGATCGCCGCATTCAGGGCAGAATTTAGGAGGATTTGCAGGGTCTTCCGGCACCCAGCCGCACTTGTCGCATTTATACTGAAGAGCGCCGGCGGGCTTCTTTTCTCCGCAGCTTGAGCAGAATTTGCCCTGATTTACCTGACCGCATTTAGGGCAGGTCCAGCCATTTGCTTCAGGCTTTTTTGTGCCGCACTCAGGACAGAACTTTCCTGTTGCCTGTTTTCCGCAGGAAGGACAGGTCCAGGAATCTGCGGCGGGAGCTGCCTGGGCCTGAGGCTGGGGCTGCTGTTGCTGCATCTGCTGCTGTTGCTGCTGTCCCATGGCAAAGAGGCTCTGGGCATTCATACCACCGGACTGCTGAGCCATTCCCATCCCCATGAAACCGGTCATGGCGCCTGCCTGATTGCTGGCTGCCATACGCATGGCATCCTGCTGGGCGCCGGCCATGCTGGCTGCCGCAAGGCTTGCGGTGCGATTGGCCTGGATGTTCTTAAGCATCTTCTCGTCTTCGTCCGAAGCCTTGACGGAAGATACGCCGAAAGCGACGATCTCTATACCCCTTCTGTCCTTCCACTGGTCCGAAAGCTCTTCGTTCAGAGCGTTTGCGATCTCTTTTGTATGGGCGGGAAGGGATGAATACCTGATGCCAAGTTCGGATATCCTGGCAAATGCAGGCTGCAGGGCTGTCAAAAGCTCTGACTTAAGCTGGCTGTCGATCTCTGTCCTGCTGTAATCACCTGAAACATTGCCGCATACATTGGTGTAAAACAGTATGGGGTCTGTGATCTTGTAACTGTATTCTCCAAAGCATTTGATGGAAATGTCTATATCCAGATCGGCCTTCTGATCCACTACCCTGAAGGGCACCGGGTTCGCTGTGCCGTACTTGTTTCCAATGATCTCCTTGGTATTGAAATAATAAATCCTCTGATCCTTGGGGGCTTCGCCGCCGAAGGTGAAACGCTTTCCGATGTTCTGGAATGTGGCGAGGATGCTCTCTCCCAGATTTCCGGAGAAGATCGTGGGCTCGGTGGAGGAATCATACTTGAATTCGCCGGGCTCCGCACAAAGCTCCGTAACCTTTCCCTGATCCACGATGATCATGCACTGACCGTCGGCGACAGCGATAACAGAGCCGTTTGATATGATGTTGTCGTCACCCTTGGTGTTGGAAGAACGTCCGGAAACCTTCTTCTGCCCTTTCCTGACAAGGATATCCGTGGGAATAGCCTCACAGTAAAAGTATTCCTTCCACTGATCTGCAAGCACTCCGCCTGCTGCACCCATTGCTGCCTGAATAAGACCCATTGCAATACCTCCTTTTTGTTATGCGCTCACTGTTGCGCACTCTGTATATTCCGCTTTATTTTACCACTATCGGGATTTGATTAAAAGAATTACTTTTGGGACCGGATGAAACCGGAAAGATCAAGGGAGATTCAGGAGATCCGTTGAGATCAGTTGAAATCAGTTGAGATCCGGTGAGATCAGTTGAGATCCGGTATAAATGATCACTGCCTGGTGTAATACACTTCCTCACCCTTTACCTCGTATTCCGTGAAGTCTGTCACATAATAGTCCCCGTAGAGATCGCTTATGATAAACCCAAACAGATACTTCCCGTCGGGCATGACTTCAAAGGTGATCATATCCCCTTCCCTGTACAGGTACTCATTTCCGCAGTATTCATATTCCTTGTCTTCCATCACGGAGGAGGCTTCGTACAGCGGAAGTATCCTGTCACCGGTCTTAAGCTTTGCGTCTGTTCTTTCAGACATGCCGGAATCGCCGACATTATACCTGACCCCGGCAATATAGGCGTACCCCTCGACAATGTCGTGGATGATCACAAGGTTGGTCCTCTTCCCGTTCAATTCAACGGGAGATGAGTATATATCGGCGTCTTCAGTCTGGGTCTGGAGATAGACCGACAGATTCTGTCCATCCGGGAGGGAAAACCAGTAGCCGTCGAAATCATCGGAAAACTCTCCCCTGTCCCAGTCCTGGTAGACCTCAGCGGTCTCCCCCAAACAAATTATGTCCTCGCTGTCTTCCGAAAACTCATACACAGTCCCCGTCACATTCAGTATATTCTCTGCAGAGGATTCCGTAAGCCCGAAGGAATAATATCCGTCAGCATCAAAGGCGGGGCCGTGGGAAAACTCCACATAAGGGCTTTCCCCGGTGACTTGAAACTCGTAATCATAATAGGAGAAATGAGAACTGAGACTCTCGTAATCCTGCCCCCAGAGGGGGAAGATATCATCCGGATCATACCCCTCCGTGGACCCGGATTTTGCCCCGGAATAGGCTGCCCTGTCCACGAATGCAAGGTAATAAGGACTCACAGCCACCTGGCCAAAGATGGCAAGTTCCCTGGTACCCCCGATCACAAGGGGGTAATATGCTGACAGACCGCAGGCCCTCTCATGTCCGATGCCGTTTTTCTTGTAAAGGACGCACCTATCAAGAGCAGACAGCACTGTTTCGCTGTGCTTTGTAACATCCTGTCCTGCCCTTATTATCCCTGCAAGGTCCACCATATTTGTATATCCTTCGGATCTGTTATTTCCGCCGAAGTTGTCCACATCGCCTATGGCCCTAGCCACATCTGCCAGGATCAGCTGATCTTCCGTGGCATCATACAGTTCTTTGGAATAAACATTGAATTCCGCTGTCAGCACATCAATATCGGACAGGTCCAGCACGGAGAATGTAGCCGTGTCCTCTTCTCCGGTCTCTATGCACTCTTTATAGTACACATCAGCTATATGCTTGCCCAGATCCACTGCGGAGACCGACGGGTTCTCCCTTATCTTCTTTCCGATCTCAAGGTAGTCCCACCCCTCCTCTGATTCATTTTCCTGGGATGAGAACATGTATTTTCCATAATCTTTCAGGATGCAGGCAGTTTCCACCGTAGCCATGATGCAGGCGTCGAAACCTATGAAATCGTATTTATCTGAGTCCCCGTATCCGGATCCGGAAAAAGAGCGCTGAATATCTTTTAATGAAAGGCTTTTCAGGCTGTTGTTCTGGTCAAAGCAAACGCCTGTTATGCTTCCTCCGCCGTGGTTCCAGAACACAAAACCTGTGTGATCCGATCTGTAATTGTCCTTGCAGAAGGAGAGAAAATCCATAAGGGTTTCATATCTGTTCATGCCGGATCTGGGCTTTTCCCCTATGATTGTAACCTTGCCCCTTTCTATAAGGAATCTCTGATTCTTTGTGGGATCCACAAAATCATTCTTCCATTCCCTGGTCCCACCGGTCTCCACCACAAACCTGACTCTGCCGCCCAGGCTGCCCTCAGCCATTTCCTTTATATCGTTGGTCCCTACGCCGTCTGCGCTTTCAAGGTCAGATCCGCAGAGATACACATATATAGTCCATTCAGGGGGCGTCAGGTCTCCATCATCCGAAGTTTCGGAATCCTTTGACGCTCTGTTCGCCCGGTCTTCTGCCTTTGTCTCCGTCTCTGCAGTCCCGGACAGATCTGCCCCTGTTTTGTCCGATGCCTTATCACCGGCATCTTCCTCCGTCACCTGAAATACGGTTTCCCCTGTCGCTTCCGAAGGACGGTCGTATGTGCCTCTTCTTTTAAAGTCATCCGAAGCTCCGCATCCAAAAAGGCATATACTGATAAGGACCGCGAGTATGGCGGTCCCTGTCCTGTCTCTCATTCTACAGCCTTTTTCAGGCTTTCCTTGGCCTGGATCACATTGTCCCTGACTTCCTGCCATTCTTCGTTGTGAATGGGATCGCTGTATGCCTTTTTGATCGCCTCCGCCATCAGTTCCGTAAGTTTGTTTTCCATCTGTTCTGAAGTCATGGATATCATCTCCTTATCCTGCAGATACTCATCCTGCAGTCCATTATCATGCAGCCCTGTCCTGTAACCCTTATACTCTGATCTTTACCCTGCGATCTTTATCCTGCAATCTTTATCCTGCGATCTTTATCCTGCGATCTTTATCCTGCAGCCCTTACGATGACAGGACCTTGTAATATCTTTTCATGTATTGTTCTATGTGGTCTTCTTTTGAGAGTCCCGGTCCGTATCCCAAACCTCCTCCGGTCTGCACATGTGCCTTACAAATAACTGCATATCTCTGATACGATTTTATGATAAAAGGAAGGATTCCGCAACAGAGACGGATTTTAAATTTTTCTCCGGGATCATTCTCGAAATTACCTGAATGATTTTTCAGAAATTCACAAATTTTTCTTTTTTAACCCCCAAATTTTATGTTGCCGTTTTCGTAATCATCATTAAGGGGTAAATAAAAACGTCCCCAAAGAAAATGATCCGCCGGATTACGCGGTTAATACATACAAACAAAATACTACAGGAAAAAGAAGGAGGAAACACCATGCGAAAAGGTAAAGAATGGAATCTTAAACGCCTGTCTGCAGTGGCTATGGCCGCTGTCTTCGCACTGGCCCAGCCAATGGGGGTTCTGGCTGCGGAGGAAGCACAGGCCGCTGTAAATGAGGGGGAAGAATCCCTTATCACCACAGCAGATCATGGGGAAGAAACCCTTGTTGAGAAAACAGGGGCAGAAAACACGGAAGACTTACTGTCTTCGACAGGTTCCGATGCAGAAACCCTGGTATTTGCACAGACATCTGTGATCACCGGAGAGGATCTGGACGGAGTGAGCGTCGATGACACAGATGCCGCAGTCAAAGTCACTATTTCCCAGAACGGGGCCTATACCCTTTCAGGCACATGGAAAAACACTTACATATCCATCGAAAAATCCCTGAAAGACGGGGTAGAACTGGTGCTTAACGATGTGACCATCGATAACACCGACCTGAATTCAATCCTCGGAGAGGACGTTCCGGTCATAGAGTGCGGAAAAAAATCTCCCCTGACCATCACCCTGAACGGCGAAAATGAGATCACCGGCAGCAGCACTTACACAACTGAGCCGGAAGCACTTATAGCCGTAAAGAAGGATGGGACTATAGATATTCAAGGCAGCGGAAGCCTTACCCTCACGGACCCCATGAGTGACGATACAGTGGAAGCAGCAGCAGATGCAGGCCTGGATCCCGCTGACGGCATCAAAGTGGGTTACGGCACTGCAGGCGGCACCTTCAACATGGTAAGCGGCACACTCACAGTGGATGTCCAGGGTGACGCCATCAAAGCAAAGAACGGAAACATCAATATCCTGGGCGGTACTGTAAACACTGTCACAAACGGAGACGGTATCAAAGCAAAGCTGGACCTGGAAGGTGAGGCAGAGGGCTCCACCGGCACGGGAACCGTGACCATAAAAGACGGAACAGTTAACATAACAAGTTATGGCGACGGTATACAGGCAGAAAATATCGATATCCAAGGTGGAATGGTTGACATAACAACTCTCTTTGACAATGCTTCCACCGGCTATTATACCAGCGGCAGCAGCTATAAGAGCGGCTACAACACCCTTTATGAATCAAGCAGTTCAAAAATCGAATATGTGGCTGTGGACACCGGAAGCCACACAGGACTCAAAGCCGGCACAAAGGCAAAGACAGCGATCTATGGATACGACATAACCACCA
>JAILIO010000155.1 GCA_024695225.1 Lachnospiraceae bacterium | reverse complement strand
GGACTTCCCCAGCAAGCTCAGGAATATGGGAGCCAGGATCAAAAAAGTCGAGTTGGACGACAAGGTAAAGAACGCAAAACTGCTGGCTGTGTGAGGTGACTGAGCATAACGGCAGATCGTCAGGGAATCTGACATATCATTGAGAGATCAGGTGTATACCTGCCGGACATATGCTATGGGCAGATCGTCGGGGAATCTGACATATCATTGAGAGATTAGGTGTGTATCAGCCGAACATATATTATGGGCAGATCGTCAGGGAATCTGACATATCATTGAGAGATCAGGTGTATACCTGCCGGACATATGTTATTGGCAGTTTCTCAGGGAATCTGACATATCGAGGTAAGCCCGGTATTCTGGGGATCACAGACAGATTCAGATTATCGCTTCTATCTCTAAATCCTTTTCCTTTGAAAGATCGATAAACTTGTCATTGCCGCACTGAATGGTGGGCTTTGAAAGCTTGTTCCTGTTTATGAACACCACCTGGCCCGTTGTGCCGTCGTTCAGGCGCACGGTGTTCAGCAGATAGGTGCTCACTATATTTTCCAGGAATGTCATTATAAAGCCGGGGTCGTACTTCTGAAGGCCTTCATTTTCAAATATCCCCACAACTGCGAAGGGACAGAGAGGCCCGCGGTAGGACCTGGCGCTGGTTGTGGCATCGTACACATCGGAGATGGCTGTCATCCTGGCATAGGGATCGATCTTGGAAAGACTGAGACCTAAGGGATAGCCTGAACCGTCACATCTCTCGTGGTGCATGAGAGCTGCATTTATGATGTGCTCATTTACGTTCTTGGAGCGCAGTATGCGGTAGCCGGATGAGGGGTGCTCCTTTATCATGGCGTATTCGTTGTCGGTGAGCTTTGAAGGTTTCTTTATGATCTCACTGGACACCGCAAGCTTTCCGATGTCGTGGAGCAGTCCGCAGAGGGTGGCGGTCCTGATCTCGTCGCTGCTTAAGTGGAGCCAGCGGGCGAAGATATTATTTATCAGGGCCACATTCATGCTGTGTACATATGTGACATCGTCGTATGTGCGCATATTGTGCAGCATTTCAAATATGGGATAGGTACCGTTTCCGGAATTGTTGGACACAAGGCCGTAAACCCCGTCAAAAAGGGCATCAGAATTCACGGGAGCGTTTTTCATGACAATGTCATTCATCGACTCCTTGAAGTGCTCGGTCTCCTCTTCGAAATCAGCCTTGAACTTTTTGAATTCGGGAGTTGCGCGGAGCTTTTCATTATAGCTGGACTCTTCAGGATTGTTGTCGCTAAAGGCCGGGGCCACATTATCCTCAACCATGACAGAGAGGATCGAGTAGTAACTGAGTTTAGTAATAGTGGCATCGGTGAGGACTATGCCTTTACCGATCACAAGCTGATCTGAGTATGTGTAAACATCCTCCCCGGTTATCATGCCGGGGGTCAGATTCTGCGTGAGAACTCTTTTCATAATTTTGCCCTTTCGCAAAAACCACTCCAAAGAATTATAACACAGAGAATTATCTTATTAAAGAAAAAATTGACAGAGCGGTGAGATGTGGTACAATCCATTGAGGCGGGTGTTCGGATCTGCGAAACCGCTGTCTTTATCTGAACGGCGCAGAAAGTCATGCCGGCAGCAAGGAAGGGAGAGAGATAATGGGAGAAGAACAGAAGAAGAATCTGCTTACAAAGGAAGGCCTCAAAGCATATGAGGATGAGCTGAAGGAACTCACAGTACACAGACGTCACGATGTGGCTCAGAAACTTAAGGAGGCCAGGGCCCAGGGAGACCTTTCCGAGAACGCCGAGTACGATGCGGCAAAGGAAGAGCAGAGTGAGATAGAGAACAGGATAAAATTCATCGAGGATATCATAAAGAATTCCGAGATCGTCGATGAAAACGCTGTGGAAGAGGGAAAGGTTGGCATCGGCTGTACAGTAAAGATAAAGGATGTATCGGCCAAGGAGGATCTGGAGTACAAGATCGTGGGATCAAGCGAAGCCAGCAGCCTGTCGGGACGTATCTCAAACGAATCACCCCTGGGGAAGGCACTTATCGGACACGAGGTAGGAGAAACCGTGAAAGTGAGCGCACCCATAGGAATGCTCAAGTACAAGATATTAAAGATAAGCAAGACAGTTGAAGCATAAGACTTGTAAGACGGACTTTAAGTGAGACTTAAAGGGGCGGTCAGGCCAGGAGTGATCCGGCTCTGCTGCCCCTTTTTTGACATCTGCCGGGGGATGTGAGATCTCCCCGGTGAAACTGTGATTTTTGTGTAGAGACCTGCTGTGGTTGGACCGCGTGGACAGTTTTCTGTGCATGGAGGTGGAAAATGGGTAGGAAGAAGAGATTCATATCGTGGATACTGACCGTTGCCATGGCGGTAATGATGGCGCCGGCCACAGGTTATGCTCAGGAGGCATCTTCCGAATGGCAGCAGGAGAGACTTGCGGAAGTAGCAGCAGGAGATCAGCAGGAAGATCCTTCCACAACTGTAGAAATGGGTGAGCAGGAGAGCCTTGCATGTGAAGTTGGAGCTGAGGGGGATGCCCTTATTTACGATGGGATGACTGTTGAAGATGAGGAGCAGGAGAACCTTGCGGAAACGGCAGGAGCAGGGCAGCAGGAAGATCTTTCGGAAACTATGGAGACGGAAGAACAGGAGAGACTTGCGGAAGTGGCGGCAGTCGGGCAAGAGGATCCGGAAGAGGTTGAAGAACCGGATGTTGTCGGGACCGGAGTCTATTGTAACACAAAAAAGGAAGCATACGCCGCCATCAGGGATATGGTGCGCAGGCGGTACAATGCCAATGATGCAAGTCCCGGAAACAATTTGGAGTCACATCACATTTACGGGCATATTTACGTAAAGAGCGATCTTTTCGATGGATCTATAATGCTTGAGGATATCTATGATTTCTATAAGGAAAGAAACGGGATAATGCCC
>JAILIO010000149.1 GCA_024695225.1 Lachnospiraceae bacterium | reverse complement strand
CATATCACCTCTCCACCTGCAGGCACTGCCGCCCTTATGGCGGAAAGTATCCCACAGGTGGAGCCGTTTACCAGATACCATGTCCTGAGGGCGCCATACATGGATGCTGTGCGCTCCATCGCATCCTTTAGTATCCCCCGGGCGTCATGGAGATCATCGGTATCAGTGAGTTCAGTGACATCAAGCTCTGCCAAAGTTCCCGTAAGGCCGTAGTTTCTCTTGTGCCCCGGCATGTGCATGGGCACGGTGTCACGCTCTAAAGCCTTTTTTATCTCATCAGACAGGGATCTCAATTTTTGTCTTCTGAACTTCCCGAATCATTCTGTCCGTCTGCTGCCCCATCATTTCCCCCATTCCCGGGATCTGCAGGCTGCGCGGGATCCACCGGCTGTCCGGAATTTGCAGGCTGTACTGTGTTTGCAGGCTCTGCAGTGTTCACCGGCTGCACAAGACCGTTTTGCTGTGCAGGATCCACTGGCTGTACAGGGTAGCCGGACTGTCCGGGATCTGCAGGCTGTACGGGATAATTCTGCACCACATTGGGATTTACATTTTTATTCCTGCCAAAGAGTTTCCTTTTCTCTTTACCGGGCTTTTCCTTTTTGGGATGTTTCTTCCTGTACCAGCGCACGATGCAGATGATAAGGATTATCAAAAGCACCTCGGGAAGTATATGTATGACAAATATGAGCAGCCCTTCCATCAGCTCCGCAAAGGCTTCGATGCTCTCTTTAACAGCCTTTGCCACTCTTCTTCCGAATGTGAGCTCATCCACGGGATCAACTGCCTTGGAATACTGTATGACCTCTCTCAGGCTGACTGACACAGTGCTGAATGCCACATCGGTGTTGATCATCCTGAGCCTGGACTTGTACTTGTTTATCTCAGACTGTATCTCTGTGATCCTGCGGTACAGTGTGGTCATATCCTCCGCATTATCAGCCTCTGACAGCCATTTGTGCAGCTGCTTCAGTTCTTCCTCGTCCGCCTTAAGTATGGCGGATATGTCGCTGTATTCCTGGGTCAGATTCTGGACATCTGATGACATGGAGGTTGTAACCCCTATTCCTCCCAGTCCGTTCAGAAAGCTATAGAAATTCTCTGAAGGAACCCTGACGGTTGCATTGTAATGTCTTTCTCCCATTTTGAACGCATCCGCATTGCTTGTGTAATCTCCACCGGTGAGTATGGCGTCGCTGTTTTCAGATTCGTTCTGTATCACTGCGCCGTTGCTTTCCATAAGAGACTTGAAGGCTGCCTTTGAATTGTCATACTCCACGGTCTCCACTGTGAGGCTGGCTGAATAGACAAGCTTTTCCCTTGAAAGATCCACTGCTGCCACATCCAGATCATCAGTGACATCTCCTTCGATCTTTTCCGAACCCGATCCGGCATCGTAGGCTTCCTCATAAGCTTCCTCATTTGCAGCTTCATATCCCGCAGAGTCATACATAAGTCCGTCAGCCTCCATGGCCGCATTCTTATATGATCCTCCCGAATAACTGTCGGATGAATAGGACGAAGAACTTGAGCCTCCGCAGGCCCCCAAAACGACCGAAGCGGACAATGTGATCCCTAAGATCAACGATCTCATAACAGGCTTTTTCATGATCATCTCCTCCTTAATCTCAAATCCCGATTTCAGTTGTCACCTCGGGTTTTCCACACCGGGATCACCCGAAGGTGTGCCATCAACATCACCCGGGGTTGTATCAGTTGAACCACCCGGGGCCGTACTTTCCGCATTTCCTGATCTTTGGCGGTTCTTGCTGCCATTCCCGCCATTATTTGGAAATGAAGTCTCGTATTTTATACCTACACCCTGAACTCTGTTGCCTTTCTTGTCCACATAGTCATATGGCTCTGTGCCGACCATCCTGACATACATGTCATAGTTTTTCCCATTCCTTGATCTTAAGCCTTTGAGTAATACTTTTTTGCCGGCAAGGATGTCAGTTGCCTGTTGGGGGTTCAGTTTTCTTCCAAATGCTTTGCTCATGGTGCATCCGCATTTTCCTGAGCAATACGCCCCGTACTGCCCGTAAATGACATCACTGCCACATTTGGGACACTTGCCTACAACGCTGTTTTTGGCGCTTTCATCAGGTCCTCCCCCCAGGTCACGTCCTGCTATATCAAGGGTTACCCTGTCACACTGCTCCTTGAGTTTCTTTTCCACTTCCAAAGCCTCATTTTCGCCGTTTCTAACGTTATCCAGGCTCTGTTCCCACTGACCGGAAGTGGTCACATCAAACAAGATGGTATCTCCGATCTTGTCTATGACAAACTCAGCTTTTGGTTCCGCATAGAAAACACCCTTTACCCTCTTAAAATATCCGCATTTTACGCATTCTTCTATGATGTTTGCGCGAGTGGCGGGAGTGCCTATCTGATAATTTATCTTGCTGCCGTTTTCATCCCGATAATCCTCCGGGTTGTCCAAGGCCTTTATGAGTGAACCGTCGTTGTACCTGGCAGGAGGCTTGCTGACGCATTCCTTGGGAGAGAAAGTCACCGGTTCCAGTTTCTGTCCCTTGACAAGGTCCAGCAGCACCTCTTCTTTCTCCTTCTTCCCGGGATGAAGCACCGCCTCAAAACCCGGTTCCAGGGTTTTTGCTGCCTTGTAGATATAGACATCACTGCAGTCCTTCCCGTCTCCCTCAAGGGCTTTTGCAGACAGATGTCTTGTCTTTTTGGGGGATGCGAACATCGCAAGGAACCTTCTGGCTATGAGAGCATAAAGCTTCTGTTCATCCTGATCCATACTGCCGGTCTTCCCGGTGGGAATGATGGCGGTATGCCCTTCCTTTGCTATCGCTTTGTCATTTACATATGTCTTGTCGGAAAGCACCGCTTTTACGCCCCGGGTGAGGAGTGCAGTATCCGTTGAAGTGATGGCCGCAGCTCCTTTGACTATTTCAGTCAGATTCGTATTTCCCGAGATATACTCACAATCCGAACGGGGATAGCTGGTGAGCTGCTTTTCATAAAGCCTCTGCAATACCGACAGTGTCTTTGCCGCCTGGAACTTCAGTTCCTTGTGGGCCTCCACCTGGAGGGTGGACAGTTTAAACAGCTTGGGAGCCTTGGTATCCTTCACCTGATCCTTGAATTCAATGACCGTACAGAAAGCAGGCACAGGAGACGGCATAGCCTTGCTCTCCTCGTCGTACTCCTTTTCACAGGTGAAATCGGCTTTCTGATATACAAAATGCTTCTTGTAGGTGGTCTTTTCGGTGAAATCCCTTATGGCCCTCTCCCTGTCCACGATCATTCGGATGATGGGAGCTTTGACCCTGCCAAGCCTGTAAACTTCGCCCATTTTCACCGTGGCCGCCCTGGTTACATTCAGTCCGAATTCATAATCGGCGTGCTGTCTGGTCAGAGCAGCCCCATATAGACTGTTGTAGTCACTGTCATCCTTCATGGAATTCAGCGCCTTTATTATCGCAGGATGGGTTATGTCGTTTGACCAAAAACGCTTTACCGGCAGGGGATTTCCCACAAACTCAAGGGTTTCCCGGACCAGAAGCTCTCCTTCCTGATCCGGATCCCCGGCATGGATCACGATGTCATAATTTCCGCTGTGAACCGCATCCTTTATGTCCTTCACCAGTTTTTCCTTGCCTGACAGTATGTGATAAGTGTAGTCCACTGTTATGGGCAGGGTTGAAAGGCTCCACCTCTTGTATTTCGGGTCCGCATCTCCGGGCATCACAAGGCCTATCAGGTGTCCCGCCTGGGCCAGGAAATCTATATCCATGGGCACCTGGGACCTGCTCTCGTTGTAGGCCGATCTGATCTCTCTCATGAGAGATGGTTTTTCTGCAATAAGTATAGCTTTCATATCTCGTATTCTAACCTCTCTTGGAAAAATAGGCAAACTGCAGATCCTGTGGACCGGTCAACCCGGCAGGATGATCTGAAAATCACAGACTGACTTGAAACCAACAGTCTGATATGAACTTTCAGAACGACTTGAACCAACAATCTGATATGAACTTTCAGAACGACTTGAACCAACAGATTGCCTGGAAACTCATAAGCTGACTTAAGATCCACAGAATGATATGAATTCACGGCCTGATACGACCGAAAAAAGATCAGAACAGATAACCTGATCCGGTACTGCGAACAGATTTGAACAGATACGAGAACTATAACACACGGACAGATTTAAGGCAACAGGCCGTCTGATCCCTGTGAACGCCTGACAGTCACATCCTAACGAACTCCTGACAGTCATATCCTAACGAACTCCTGACAGTCATATCCTCGTGAACTCCTGATGGTCGTACTCCTATATACTCCCGGCCGTCATGCGATCCCGACCTCACTGGATATAGACGATATCCGTCTTTTTGAAGGCGATTATGATATGTGATACGGCCATGTTCAAAAGGCCCAGGGCAAACAGGACAGTCAAAAGCCTCATGGAATTCAGGAAGAAAAACCCCACAAGACCAAACCCAGCCTTTCCCACGCCGTAAGCCAGCTGACTCTTCCAGTGGCCGGACTGCATTTTCATGGCCTGAGCGCCCTGCATGATATCTATAGCCCCCGAAACCAGCATAGCTCCTATGAGGAAGATCATGCCATACCACCGGGGAACATCGTGCAGGTCAAATGCAAATAACCCCGCATCCAGGATCAGAAGCCCCTTGAAGAGCACTTCCACTCCCCCGGTCTTGTACCTGGCCAGAGCAAAGAAATACACAAGGTGTTTCAGCCCATGGAAGATAAGAGCCAGCTCGAGGAATAAGAGGGCATATTGATATCCCAGCTTGGGATCGATGACCACCAGCACACACAGAGGCAGGAGGATCACTCCGGAAATAAAATAATAAATACGTCTAGCTCTGGTCATCCATGGCCCCCTTTTTCATCTCTTCCAGAAGCATCCTGAAATCCTCGATGCCTCTGAACCCGTTAGTGCCGTAATCTATGGAAAAACCTGCGATCAGATTCCCCGATCTGAAGATCTTGTTTGTGACCATGCTCTTCTGTGCGAGAGCAGCCACGAAGAATCTTCCGAGAAAAGTCTTTTCCTTATGACCCTTTTCAGCTTCCATGTATTCATCCCCGTACTTGAGAAGATCAAAATCCTCCAGTGCTGTCCCGGTAAGTTTTTCTCCTAAAGCCTTCCAGTCCTCATTTGCGATGAGCTGTCTCTTTTTCAGTATGGCCATGATCTCTTCCCTGTAGGGAGAGACTGTTTCTTCATCATAAGTATCGGTTTCAAATTCCTGTTCCCCGCTTCTCAGGCATTTCATCGCATATACCATCTGACAGAAAGCCCGGTAATAATCGGATGGGTTGTCTTTCACCAGGATCCTGTAATCCCCCCATGCCGGCTGAAACTCGTATTTGAAAAAGCTGTAATCCGGAAGGCTTCCGGCTCTTCCGTGTCCCAGGTTCATGACAGAAGTCTCACTGTCCTGCTTGAGACAGTTGGTAAATGAACATTTTTCTATATTGTCTGCGGTGATGGGATTATGGTTGAAATTAACCTTTATCCGCTCGACACCGTTTTCGGTTTCCCTGAGTTCATAAAAACCACCGGCATCATTTATCACAAAAGAAGGGGTTCCCGCGAAGTATCGGTGGGCCCAGGTGTCAGCCAGGATATGCATGGCGATGCCACAGGCTTCAACCCCGCCCTTGCGGGCCAGATTTACAGTATCCGCCAAAAGAGTGCCGTTTACATCACAGATCAGACGGTACCTGTTCATATAATATCTGTTTCGCTTGGGGAGATGGGCATAAAGATTGCCGGGGAGAAAGTGAAATGAAGCCCAGACCCTGGTTATATCCTGGATCCCTGTGATATCGGTGGGCGCGTCTGCAAGCTCAGTCTTAAGCTGAGTTGTGGTGGCAGCCCTTGGCCCATGGAATCTGTTGATAAAGGTCTTGGAACACAGGTCCACAAGCTGAGCCGCATAGGCTATCCTGCTGCAGTCACTGACTTCGTACCCCGCAAGCCATGCTGCGCAATATGTGGCATAATAATGAAAATCTTCCTGCATTACCCTCTCCGGTCCGGATGACCTGATCAATTGCGCCGGGATGATAATGAAGACTCCCGGCGGCAAAGTGCTCATTTACTTTAATGAGTGTATACCTTATGTTCCAGGTATCTGACTCTCCAGGAACATACGACTATGATAATAAGCGCAAGAGCGGACGTAAGCTCTATTATAAATGAGATCAAAAACGACTCCATGTTCGCTGTTTCGAGGAAACCCTTTAAAACTCCCACAAAAGACACCATCACGATCACAAGATATACACATGTGACCAGCAGTGGAAATAAGCCCTTCCTCTCCCCGTTTCCTTCCTTTATGGCCCATCGTCCTATATAAAAACGTATCAGGATATTGATCCACAAAACGATGCCCAGAACGGCAAAGGACAGGACCTGGGTTAACTGTTCCTCAGCATTCATGTCTGACTTTTGCTGTATCCCTAAGACTATGGGATTCAGAAACATTGTGATGACAGTCTTTATGGCATCCCAGATACCAAAAAAGAAAACGGCCCGTCCTGCATATTTCAGATACGAACCCAGTCTTCTGAGTTCTATCTTTCTTTTTCCGTTGTACGAAGCTTCTTCCATATCCTGTCCAAATACCTGAAACCCTGATACCGGGGCGTTCACCGGTACTTATTTATCTTGCAAATGAGCGCTTTACCAGATCACAGAGCGCTCATTCCACAACAGTCATTTCAACGGGGGCTTTGGTGTCCCTTTCCTTTATGAGGGCGTTAAACTCTTCCTCTCCACCGGTGAAATCCTTGTCATGGTCGAAATCATTGGACTCCCGGAGGAAGCCCACATACTCGTTCTGCCCGTTTTCAGCATACACATTGACCGAATCCTTCATCATGACGCCGTTTGGCGCCTCACCTATGAACCAGGACTCGTAGCATGTGTCGTCGCCGCTGTAGATGATCCCGTCTGCGCATCTCACAGGCCATGAATCCTCATCCCCCGATCCCAGAATATTTCCTATGTTTTGGACCTTTCCGTCCCTCTTTGCATAAATGTACACGGAATGAGCGGTTTTGTCTTTCTCTGACACTTTATCAGTTATTGCCAGAACCTCATCCTCGGAACCTGTGACCGTGAGATATGCGTAGCCCTGACCCTTCTTCAGATATGATATCACCTGGTCAAAGCTTTCAAACTCGTCTTTTTGAGCCTCTTCCTGGAGGAAATCACTGGGCATAAAATCAGATTCGGACTCCCCGTCATACATGGCTTCCGCCACTCCCTGTATGTCCAGCCCGTCCAGATCCTTCCCGGAAACTCCGAGAGAATAGGCTATTCCGATCTCTATGTCATACCAGGTGCAGAGCTGGGCCGACTCGTCATCCCCGCTGTAGGCCATACACTTGCCCTTCATATTGCCTTCACCCCAGTTGGAAAGGGTTATGTCATCATTAACATCCCAGTCGTAGTACATTCCGGAGATATCCTCATCCGCCCCTGCGCCGTACTGCGCCCTTGCCGTAAAGCTGTCGCCCTCAGGCATTTTGAAAGTAAGCTGCACAAGAGGTCCCCGCCCTGCTTCTGTATCCTCTGCGGAGGGCGTCATGACGGACCACACTTCATCAGAAGATCCCTCGGGAGCTACGAAAAGCCTTGGGCACGCTTCCTCAGCCTCTTCACGGGTCACTTCACTCCATGGATTCCCCATTTGCGCGTTCTGCGTTTCAGTTTCTGCCACTGTCTCTGTAGCGCTGCTCTCTGCCGGCGCCGATGTAGTGCGCTCCACAGCTGCCTGAGAGGATGCGTTACCCGCTGCGTCTCCATTATTTACTGCATTTCCCTGTCCGCAAGCTGCAGCGAAGAGCGCTGTGCCTGCTATCAGAATACAAAGTCCCTTCTTTTTCATAATCTTATGTCCTCCTTAATATGCCTTTTAAAACCCGGCTATTGTACCACAAAATACAGTGAGCTGTTAATCGACCATAACGACGATCCCTTTATTTACCGTATCTTTTTGAATAGATATCGAAAAGCTCCTCGTTCTCAACCACCGATGTGTAATTGAAATGGACCTCCCCGGTCACTTCAGGTATGGTGTCGTTCAGTTTAAGCTGCCGTACCAGTTCCTCCGACCCGTGCCAGACGCTGTCCGGGGAATCCTTTGCAAGCCTGGTCCTGTAATCCGCCATGCCGATGAACAGCCTGACATCCGTGCCCGCAGTCTTCCCGCTCCACCAGGGCAGGAGAATGCTGTAATCTGCGATCTCCTTCCCTATCTCCCAGTATATCTGAGGGATGATGTAATCGATCCACCCGTTCTCGATCCAGGTGACAGAGTCCGCATACAGGGCATTTCTGGCTTCCATCCCGCCGGTCTCCGAGCCGTCCGGCTGAGAGGCGCTCTTATTTGCCCAGATCCCCGAGGGTGATATGCCGAAAGCGATGTCCGGGTCCGCCTCATGCAGTCTGCTGTCCAGTTCTTTTACCAGCAGGTTTACGTTGGTGCGCCTCCAGTCGCCGATGTCCATGCCGTTTCCGTATTTCGCGTAAGAGGCCGAATCGTCGATCCC